>JASFTU010000110.1:0-6560 GCA_050050635.1 Candidatus Brocadiaceae bacterium | reverse complement strand
GCAAACAGTGGGTGGAATCGGAGCGCCTGATGTTCCCGCTGGCACGAGTGCCGCTCGAGGTGGTCTAGACGGAGAGCGAGGCGCGAGTACTGCCCAATGCCTTCCGGAACAAGGCGTTCCTGGGGGGTGTGGCGGCATCCCTGGTGTTCGGGCTGATGCGTATATGGCCGGTGATCATGGGCGAGACGTCCGGCTGGACGCCCACCATACCGGTCTTCAGCGTCCTGTACGGCACCCCTCTGCAGCATCTGAACATCTACAGCTGCTACATCTACCCCATCGCCATCGGCATCGCGTTCCTGGTGCCGGCGGACGTGGCGCTGAGCGTCTGGCTGTTCTTCATCCTGGTGCACTCCGAGCTGATGGTCTCCCACTGGCTCGGCACCCCCCTGCAGGGCGAGGCCACAGGTCCCTTCATGTCCTGGCAGCAGGCGGGCGCATTCGTCGTTTTCACCATCATGATGCTATGGATGGGCAGGCGACACATCTGGGCCGTCGTCCGGAAGGCCGTGGGAGCCGGAGCGGACGTCGACGATTCCGACGAACCGATAGGCTACCGCTTCGGTTTCTGGGGGCTGGTGGTTTCGGTTATCGGGATGGTGGTGTGGTTCACCTACTACGGCATGAATCCCTTCACGGCACTCGGCATGCTCGCCCTGATGTTCTGCATCCTGCTGGTCCACGCCCGGCTGGTTGCACAGGGCGGGGTCTTCTTCGTCCAGCAGTCGTGGAACCCTCCGCAGATCCTGCACGGGATGACAGCCGGCCGCGCCTTCAGCCAGCCGGCGGCCGTCGTTGCCCAGATGCAAAACGCGATACTGCTGCAGGATGCCCGAGAGATACTCAGTGGGCATGCCGTCAATGCGCTGCGCATCTCGTCGATCTTCGAGCGCCACCGCCGCTGGTTCCTGCCCGTGATGATGGTGGCTCTGGTTCTCGCCATGGGCGTTTGCTCCTGGAGCACGCTGCGCGCTTACTACGACGAGGGGGGCCTCAACACCGGTAACGACTACGGGATGAAGAACCTGCCGACGGCCTCCTTCGACAGGGCCCACAAGATGATCGACAACCCCCGCAAGAGCGCCGAACCGCACTTCGGCGCCTTCGTCGGGGGGGCGATCGTGATGTTCTTCGTCACCGCCATGCGCGCACGCTTCTACTGGTGGCCGGTCCACTCGCTGGGTTTCCTCATCGCCAACACGTGGCCCGGTCAGACATTGTGGTTCTCGTTCTTCCTGGCCTGGCTGGTGAAGGTGGGCATCATGAAGTTCATCGGGGGCACGGGGCTGCGAAAGACTCGTCACTTCTTTCTCGGCGTCATCGTGGCCGAGGCCGCTCTGGTGGGCATATCGGCCGTGCTCGGCTTCGCAGGACTGAAGGTGGGGAACCTCTTCCTGCCCATCTGATGCACGCGCCGTGAAGTGGCGGAGGGGGAAGGATTCGAACCTCCGGAGCCCGCGAGGGCTCAGCGGTTTTCAAAACCGCCGCTTTCGTCCGCTCAGCCACCCCTCCGCCCCGGGCAGCGGGAAGGCTCATCGGTAAACCCTGAGCCGATGCGCCCGGCCCGAGAGCCGGACCGGAGCACCTCCCGGCAGTGTTTCCATCTTACCCCAACCCGCACGCCAAACCAAGCCTGACCACAGCCCCGCTGCCCGCACCCGGCATGGGGAGGGTCAGAGGAAGGCCGGCAGATCGGACGGACGATCGGCGAGCTCCGGCGCTCCACTCCCGGCTCCGATCCGTCACGGGCGTCGGACCGACTACTCCCGCCGCACGGCCTCGGCCGGGTCGATCCCGCCGGCCTGCCAGGCGGGGAAGATGCCGAACACCAGCCCGACGACGGTGCTGACGCAGAGCGCCAGCAGCACGAAGCCCGGCACGACCAGAACGCGCCAGCCGGTGTAGAGGGCGATCCCGCGGATCAGCGCCCAGCCGGCGACCAGTCCGAGCACACCGCCGAGGCTGCTCACGCAGACGGACTCCATCATGAAGTGCAGCAGGATGTCCTTGCGACTGGCGCCAACGGCCCGGCGGATCCCTATCTCCCGCGTGCGTTCCTTCACGCCGGCGAGCATGATGTTCATGATGCCGATCCCGCCGACCAGCAGGGAGATGCCGGCGATGGCGCCCATGACCATGTTGAAGACCCGCTGGGTGGCCTGCGCCTGTTCGAGCAGCTCCTGGGGGACGACGATGCTGAAGTCCTCCGCCCCGCGGTGCCGCAGGCTCAGCACGCGCTCGATGGCGGCGGCCGTCTCGTGCATCAGCTCCTCGTTCTCCACGGTCAGGGACACCTCGGTCAGCTCCGAGGCGTAGCGAGGCCGGGCGAAGGTGTAGATGGCCGCGCTGACCGGGATGTAAACGTCGTTATTGTAGTCCGCCACGCTGACGGCTTCGACTTTGCCCTCGACCATATGGCGCGGCTCCATCACGCCGACGACAACGTAAGGCGAGTAGCCTACCGAGATGATCGCGCCCGCGCAATCGTCTTCGCCGAACAGGTCCCGGCGTGCAGCGGCGCCCAGCACGCAGACCTTGCTGGTCTGGCGGACGTCGGAACGGCTGAGGAAGCGGCCCTCGGCGACCTCCCAGTCCAGCGGCTCCAGGTAGGCGGAGTTGGTCCCGACGACCCTTACGTTGCTGGCTTCGGCGCGGCGCCGGCAGACCCGGGCATCCACGACGCTGATGGGGACGGCGCGGCTGACGGTGGGTATGACCTGTCGGAGCGCTTCGGCATCCTCGAGGCTGAGGCCCCAGGAGCCCTTCTTGCGGGCCTCGCGCAGCCTCTCCCCCTCCAGCTCGGCGTCCCGGACGCGCACGTTGTTGATGCCGAGCTGGCGGATCTGATCCAGCGCCTGCTCCCGTGCGCCGGCGCCGATGCCCCCCATCGCCGTGACGGCGGCGACACCGAAGGTGACGCCCAGCACACTGAGCAGCGTGCGCAGCTTGTGCCTTGCCAGCCCATCGACGATGGCCGTCAGGACAATGTCATTCCATCGCATTGTTCCGCTCCTCGGTGGCTGCCGTATCGCGCGCAAGCTTGCCGTCGATGATGTGCAGGATGCGGTCGGACGCCTGCACGATCTGCTCGTCGTGGGTGACCATGACAACGGTCAGGCCGTCGCTGTGAAGCCCCGCCAGCACGCTGAGTATCTCCTCGGCCGTCTTGCTGTCCAGGTTGCCGGTGGGCTCGTCGGCGAAGACGACGCGCGGCGACGTGACCAGCGCCCGGGCTATACCGACCCGCTGTGCCTGCCCGCCGCTCAGCTCGGACGGTCGGTGGTGGCGCCTGTCCCCCAGCCCCAGCCGATCCGCCATCTCCTCCGCGCGGCTGGTGCGTTCCCCGCGGGCGACGCCCTGGTAGGTCAAGGGGAGGGCGACGTTCTCCACCACCGAGAGTCGCGGCAGCAGGTTGAACGACTGGAACACGAACCCCATGGCGGAGGCGCGCAGGCGGGACAGCTCGTCGTCGGGCAGCCTGTCCACCTCGCGCCCGTCGAACCAGTACTGCCCGGAGGACGGCTTGTCGAGGCAGCCCAACAGGTTCAGCAAGGTGGACTTGCCGGAGCCGGACGGCCCCACTATACCGGTGAAGGAGCGCTCTTCGATCTGCAGGCTCACGTCGTCGAGTGCCGTCACGGGCGCGACCGTCTCGGCCCCGTAGACCTTGGTCAGTCGCTCGGCCCTAATCAGTGGTGCCATCGGTGTTCCTCCCTTCGACCGGCGAACCTTCGCCCTTGCCCACCGCGTTGCGCTTGCGCAGCGGCAATACCTCCACGGTGGCGGACATGCCGACGCAGGGCGGCGGATCGCCTTCGATCTCCAGGGCCACTTCGAAGGTCTTGCCCCGCTTGACTTCCTTCTCTTCCGGGCCTTGCCAGTACCACCACGGAAGCTGCCAGTCGGTGACCTGGGTGACTCGGGCGGGGTACGTGCGATCGGGCAGCCCGGCCAGGCGGACCCGCGCCGGGGCACCGGACTGCACGCGGAAGTACTCCGGCTCGTCCAGCGCGGCGTGAACTTCGGAGTGGGTCAGATCGGCGAGCAGGGCGACCCACCACCCCTCCCGAATCTCCTGCCCTTCCGCGGGAGTGTGGAGCAGGATGCCGTCGATGGGCGCGGTGACGCGGGCCTCTTGGGCTTTCTTGCGGCGTCGCTCGGCCTTCTCGCGGTAGACTGACAGGTTCGCCTTCGCCGCCTCCTTCTTCTGCGCCGCCGCCCTGATGCCGGCCTCCGCATGGACCTCCGCCTTCCGGGCCGACACGCGGGCCAGCTCCAGCTCGGCCCGGGCCAGGGCCAGCTCCGGCTCTGGCGTGCCCCGCCGGACCTCCTCCAGTTCTGCCCGGGCCATCTCGAGGCCGGCCTCCGCGCTGGCCACCTGCAGTTTGCGGCGCTTCACCTCGGGTTGGGACGTGAGTCCTTTGTCTGCCAGTTGCAGGTAGGCGGCCAGGCGGTCCCGTGCCTCCTCGAGTTGCCACTCCGCATCCTCGACCCGGTTCTGCGCGGAAAGGCGCTCGGATTTCACGGGCAGCTCCTGAAGCTGGCGCAGTGAGATCTCGGCCAGCCTGACCTTCGCCCGGGCGGCCTCCTTCAGCAGGGGGGCCAGTTCCTTCTGAAGCTCCAGCTCCAGCCCGGCGGCCTTCAGCCGGGATTCGCGCCGTCGCAGCTCGTCCTCGATCTCGCTGCGCCAGTCCTCCTGAAGGCCCGGGTCCAGCTTCACCAGGAGGTCGCCCTTGCGGACCAGCATTCCCTGTTCGGCCGCCCAGGTGACGCGCCCCGCGAAGGGCGCCCGGACGAAGCGCGTCCGGGCCGCCTTCAGCCAACCCCTTAGGGTCGCCGAGGGGGAACGGTCCGCCCCCGGGCGGTCGGCGGGTCGGGTCGGGCGCTCCTCGGTCGGGCTCCGGGCCGGCGCCTCCCCCTCGCCCGTGCCGGGGAACAGGGAGGTGTCGGCCGTCATCCCGGGCCGGACCCGCTCGTCCAGGTTTCGCAGGCGCACAAGCACCAGCCCGTGTCTTTCGGAGGCTTCCATGTCGATTTCCAGGAAGTTCTCGCCCTCGGCCCGTACTATGGGCAGAATCCTCTCGACGGCGCCGTGATAGGTCTTGCCCGGAACGGCGCGGAAGCGGACTTCTGCATGGTCCCCGGGCGCGAGTTCGAAGAAGCGGCTCTCCTCCACCCGCGCCAGGATGCGCACTTCGCTCAGGTTGATGATGCTGGCGACGGTCTGCCCGAACCAGACGGGCCTGCCCTCCTTGAGCTTGACCCGTGCGCGGCTCTCCCGCCATTCCGTCCCGTGTTCGACGTAGCCCGCGCTGGGAGCGCGGAGTGTCATGGCCTTCCTGCGCCGGCGGGCGAGGTCCAGGGCCCTGCGGGCCGGCGCGACCTTTTCCAGTCGGGTGGCCTCGCACTCCAGTTCCCGGCTGGCGGCTTCGCTGTCCCGGCGCAGCGTAGCGATGCGTACTTCGAGCTCCGCGTTGTGGGCTGCCAGTTCGGCCATGGTCGCCTCCAGGGAGTCGGGTTCCGCCCGCAGCTCGGCCAGGGCCGCCTCCACGCGCTCCCGCTCGTGGGTCAACCTCTCCAGCTCATGCTCCGTCTCACGCCGTTCCGTCTCGGAGCACAGGCCGATACTTGTCAGTTGCCTGAGCAGTTCCAGGTGGGCACGGGTGTGTCGGATGCGCAGGTTCGTCTCGTCGAGCTCGAGCTCCAGTTTCGTCAGTTCCTCTGCTGAGGGCATGTTGCGCATGGCCTCGAGTTTTGCCTTTGCCTCTTCGTACTCGACCTGGGCGGCAAGCAGCTTCGACTCCAGTTCGGCCAGGGCGGCGGTGGCCTCCGCTTCCGCCCGTTTCAGCTCTCCTTCGGCCTCCCGCAGGAGCACCTCCTGAAGCGCCACTTCCTCGGGGACCAGCGGTGTGTGGAGTCGGGCGATCACCTGTCCTTCCTCGACGTGGCTCCACTCGGGGATCAGCTCGGCCAGCGTCGCACGGAAGTTGTGCCTGGTCTCCACTCCGAATACCACCCGATCCTGACGCGCTACCCAGGCCTGACCCTCGGCGGTGATCGGGGCCGGGTCGCCGACCGCCTGCTCCGTCGAGCCGACGGCCGCACCGAAGGCGGCGATCATCAGCAGGATACCCAGTTTCCCGATAGTCGGCATTCCCTCACTCCCCGGGCTGCAGCCTGACCCATTCACCTTCGCGCACACCGTCGGCGATGGCCGCGTAGAGCTCGTCGGACGCCAGCACCTGGACCGGTCGGCTCTCCGGTCCGGCGGCCGTCAGCACGGTGACGGACCCCTCCTGCACGGCGGCACGGGGCAGGATCACGGAATCCTCCAGGCGCCGCACTTCCACCTCCGCGTATCCGCCCATGCCCGGCCTCAGCCCGTCGGGCAGCTCGTGGAGCTTCACCTCGATCTCCCGGTGGCGCATGTCCGGATTGGCGTCATCCTCACTGAGGGTTCCCGCCACGCTGACGACTTCGCCCTCGATGGGACGGCCCGGCATGGACAGCAGGTGCACCCTGGCCGCCTGCCCCTCCTCGACTAGTTGCGAGTCACACTC
>JASFTU010000109.1:0-6572 GCA_050050635.1 Candidatus Brocadiaceae bacterium | reverse complement strand
ACTTCTACTCCACCTACGAGCAGATCGACGAGTGCCGCGCGACGGACGGGAAGAAGGTCGTCATCCTGGGCGGCGGCCCGAACCGCATCGGGCAGGGCATCGAGTTCGACTACTGCTGCGTGCACGCGGCCCTGGCAGTGCGGGAGGCCGGCTACGAGGCGGTCATGGTGAACTGCAACCCGGAGACAGTGAGCACCGACTACGACACCTCCGACCGGCTGTACTTCGAGCCCATGACGGCTGAAGACGTCCTCAACATCGCCGAGGCGGAGAAGCCGTGGGGGGTGATCCTGCAGTTCGGCGGGCAGACGCCGCTGAACATCTCGGCGGAGCTGGAGGCCAACGGCGTTCCTTTGCTGGGCACCAGTCCCCGCAGCATCGACCTGGCCGAGGACAGGAAGCACTTCCGTGAGCTGCTGGAGCAACTGGGGCTCAAGCAGGCACCCAGCGGCACGGCTACCTCCTTCGAGGACGCCCTCCAACTGGCCGAAGGCATCGGTTACCCCGTCCTGGTCCGCCCGAGCTACGTTCTGGGCGGGCGGGCAATGGAGATCGTCTATGACGCCGAGGAGCTGGAGCATTTCATGGACGAGGCGGTCGAGGCATCGCCGGAGCGGCCCATCCTGGTGGACAAGTTCCTCGAAGAGGCGATCGAGGTGGACGTGGATGCCATAAGCGACGGGGAGGTCACCATCGTCGGCGCCATCATGGAGCACATCGAGGAGGCCGGCGTCCACAGCGGCGACAGCGCCTGCGTGATACCCCCTCAGACGCTGTCTGCGGAGGTGCAGCAGGAGATCGCGCGCCAGACCAAGGCCCTATCTGCGGAGCTGGAGGTAGTGGGCCTGATGAACGTGCAGTACGCCGTGCAGCAGGGGGAGGTGTACGTGCTGGAGGTGAACCCCCGCGCGTCCCGCACCATCCCGTTCGTCTCCAAGGCCACCGGCGTGCAGCTCGCCAAGCTGGCAACGCAGGTCATGCTCGGCCACTCCCTGGAGGAGCTGGGCCTGACCGAGGAGGTGGAGATCGAGCACGTGGCGGTCAAAGAGGCCGTGTTCCCCTTCGCCCGGTTCCCCGGCATAGACACCATACTGGGCCCGGAGATGAAGTCCACCGGAGAGGTGATGGGACTGGCGAACGACTTCGGGATGGCGTTTGCGAAGGCTCAGGTAGCCGCCGGGCAGAACCTGCCCACCGAGGGGAAGGTCTTCTTCAGCCTGCGCGACCGGGACAAGAGCGGCCACGCCGTCCTTGCCGCGCGCGGGTTCGCGGACATGGGCTTTGACCTCATAGCTACCGAGGGGACCGCCGCGTTCCTGCGGGACAACGGCATGGAGTGCGAGCGCATCAACAAGGTGCGGGAGGGCCGGCCGCACATCGTCGACGCCATTATCAACGGCGAAATCGCACTGGTCATCAACACCCCCAGCGGCAAGCATCCGCGGCAGGATGAGGTCGCCATCCGCAGCACCTCCTGGGCGCGGGCCGTTCCTATCATTACAACGGTCCAGGGCGCCGTGGCCGCCGTGCAGGCCGTGGAGGAGCTGAAGGAGTCCGAGCTGTCCGTCAAAACCCTCCAGGAATACACGATCGACACGCACGGGGCCGTGCCCGAGCCGCTCACGGGCGACCAGTAGAGCAGCCGGCATACGGCACACGTCCGCTCCCAACCCTCGTCGTGCTCCGCGGACCACCCACGCTCGACCGATTCTCCCGCCCGGGAACAGGCCGTGCCTTTTGACAAGCGGAGTAACAGGGCGTAGACTTTTTGCGTGCTTTCGTGCAGGGCGCGCCCTGACGTTGCTCCGGACCAAAGAACGGGAGGTGTGGCATTGTCCGGCGACAAAGGCAGGGATCTGTTGCGCCTGGCGCATGAGCTGGTAGGTCAGGGGGAACTGCAGCAGGCAAAGCGCGTGCTGAAGGGGCTCACTGACCTGGAACCGGACGATCACCGGGCCCTGCACGCGCTGGGCGTGGTGCACGCGAGACTGAGGGAATGGCGACGGGCGCGCGCGTCCCTTCAGCGTGCGCTTTCCATACGGCCGGGCTACCCGCCGGCCCGGAAAGCCCTCTCGATGGTCGATCGGAGGCTGGGGTCCGAGACCGGAGAAGAAGAGGGAGGGTCCGGCACGGCCGTCGCGGAAGCCCCGGAGCCGCGCCAGGAAGCGCCTGCTGCGGCGAGGCCATCCGAGCAGAGGCCCGATCCGCCGGCAACTGAGGACGACCTGCCCGTCCTGGAGGTGGCCGAAGACGATGTCCCCGTGCTGGGGGAGGTGGAGGACTCCGGGGACGAGGAAGGCACGCCGGCCGTGGACCTGGACACCGAATGGGTCAACGCGTTCGCCGAGGGCAGGGCCGACGCCTCGCCGCCGATGTTCGCTGAACTGAGCTTCCGGGCGGGCGCGGCGGTCTGGGCGGTACTCGTCATGCTGATGGCCATCTTCGCCACCTTGCGTGGCGGCGGCGTGGCGGGCGCTCTAATCTTCATGGCCGTTGCCGCCGGCGTGTACGCCCTCGGTACGTTCGTAATGTACCTCCTCACGCCGGCGCCCATCGAGCCCGGGACGGACGAGCCGCAGGAGGCGCGCATCTACGGGCTGGTTGAGCGCCTGGCCAGACGGTCCGACCTGCCGATGCCGAACGTCGCCCTCAGCCCGGACGAGGGAGACGTGAACGCCTACACCTTCGGACTCACCCGTTCCTCGGCCCGCATCGTGGTCACGCGGGGCTTCCTCTCGCACGTCCAGCCCACGGACGAGGAGCTGGAGGCGGTGCTGGCTCACGAGCTCGGGCACATCCACCACCGCGACGTGATCGTCTCCACCCTGCTCCGCTTCCCGATCTGGCTGATGGACAAGATCCGCTTCCTGCTCTACATCGCCCGGGCAATCGGACAGGTCGTGCTGCAGATCGCCAGCGTGTTCGCCTTCGGCCTGGTCGGGGCGATCATGATCCTGATGATCGTCGGGTTCCTGCTGTACCTCAGCCTCTGGATCGGCCTGCTGACGGCGGCGATATTCCTGACGGTCCTGTTCGTGACGGCCTTCGAGCGTGAACGGGAATACGTTGCGGATCTGTACTCGGCGAACCTCATCGGCGACCAGCGAGCGCTCCAGACGGCGCTGGGGAAGCTGGGCCTGGCCACCGAACGCATCGCGGGCGTGATCTCCGAAAGGGCCGAGGAGGCCGGCGAGGGGGAGGAAGTGGACACAGAGGTGGCCGCGCCCGAGAAGGCCTTCGACGGCCGGAGGGTGGTGGCCGTGGCTCTGGCCGGGCCGCCGTCGCTCGAGGACTCGCTCTCGCGGGCCGAGTTTCTGGAGACGCACCCCCTGACCGAGAAGCGCATCTACTACCTGTCCCACCCCGAGGAGCACCACCGCCTCCTCACGCGGGCCGTCAGCGGACTCGGCCGAGCCGCCGACCGTCTGCTGGGACCGAGTGGGGGAGAGGAGCGGAGCCTGGGGCTCGCCACGGCCCTGATCGGGTTCCTGGCCGGAACGGTGTTCGGCGCGCTGCCGGCCGTGGTCAGCGAGCGAACCTTCCTGATCGCGGACGTGGCGGTGACGCTGATCATGGGGCTGGTCCTGGCGGTGATGACCCGGCTGGGGCGGTGGGACGGCGGGACGCTGGTGCGGCGTGCCCTCCTGATGGGATTCGTCGCCGCCACCGCGTTCCTGGTGGCGGGCGTGGTCGCGGGCGCCGACGAGGCGTGGATCTTCCCGGCGGTGTTCGTGGACGTCGCATTCCTTTCCGGGCTGATTGGTGCCCTCGTCGGTCGACTCCTGCGCGGGAAGCCGACGGAGGCCGGCACACCCTCCTCGGCTTCGGAGGCCTGATTCGGGCCAGAGGCTGCGGCGGGGCGGGGACGGTATTGACAGGGCCGACCTGGTGCACTAACATCTTAGTGCGTTAAGTTGCCGCCACTCTCCCGGAGGCCCCGCCGTGTCCGCCAGGAACGCTTCCCTGCCCAAGTACTATCGGATCAGCCAGGAGATCATCGAGGGGATCCGGCGGGGCCGCCTGCGCGCGGGCGATCGGGTCCCCTCGGAGAACGAACTGATCGAGCAATACGGGGTGAGCAACACGACGGCGCGCAAGGCGCTGCAGGAACTGGAGCAGGCCGGATGGGCGAGGCGCGTCAAGGGCAAGGGCACCTACGTGCGCTCTGGCGCGGTCGAGCGGTCGGTCGACAAGATACTCAGCTTCACCAGGAACATGCTCCAGGCCGGGCGCGAGCCCTCCACGAACGTGCTGGACGTGCGCGTTCGCCGCCGGCCGCACTCGCTCACGGTGCATGGCCGCACCTACACGCTCTCCGGGCCGATCTGTGCCATCGAGAGGATGCGTCTCGCCGACGGCGTCCGCATGATGAAGGAGACGCGCTACATCAGCCTGGAGTTCTGCCCCGGCATAGACGGGATGGACCTGAGCGGCTCCCTGTACAACATCTACGAGCAACACTACGGACTGCAACTGGCCGAGGTCCAGCAGATGCTCAGCGCAGTGATACTTGAGCGCGAGGAACAGGAGTGGTTCGACCTGGAGGAGCCAGTCCCCGCCTTCTGCGTCGAGGGAGTTACCTTCTGCGGCAAGGAACTCATCCTGGAGATGGAGCGCTCCGTCTATCGGGGCGACATGTACCGTTTCCTCGTGACGGCGAGGGCGTAGCGCCGCGGGAGTTGAGGACACATGACCGATACGGCGCATCCGAAGGAGCTGCTGGCGCGCCTCTATCGCACGCTCTACACCATTCGCCTGTTCGAGACGCGGTGTATCAAGCTTTACCGCGGGGGCCTGATCCGCGGCTACTTCCACCCTTACCTGGGCGAGGAGGCCATCGCGACCGGCGTGTGCGCGGCGCTTCAGGACGGGGACTACATCACCAGCACGCACCGCGGACACGGTCACTGCATCGCGCGCGGGGCGGAACTGAAGGCGATGGTCGCGGAGCTGCTCGGCCGGGCCACGGGCTACTGCGCCGGACGGGGCGGTTCGATGCACATCGCGGACGTCGAGGCCGGCAACCTGGGCGCCAACGGCATCGTGGGGGGCGGCATCCCCATCGGAGTGGGCGCCGCCCTGGGTGCGCGCATCCGAGGAGAGGACCGGGTGACCGTCGTATTCTGCTCCGACGGCGCGACCAACAACGGCGTCTTCGGAGAGTCCCTGAACCTTGCCGCCGCCCGGGATCTGCCCCTCCTGCTGGTGGTGGAGAACAACCAGTACGCCGTCTCCACGCCCATCGACGAGGTCACGCGCCAACCGGAGCTTTTCCGGCGCGGACAGGGGTACGGCGTGGACAGCTTCAGGATGGACGGCAATGACGTGCTGGCCGTTCACGATCGCGCCGTGGAATCCGTCCGGCAGTGTCGGGCCGGCAAAGGCCCGGTCCTTATGGAGGCCGTGACGTACAGGCAGATGGGACATCACGTGAACGATCCGGGCCACTACATGCCGCGCGAGGAGGTCGAGCACTACAAGGCCAGGGATCCCGTGGACATCGGGCGCCGGTACCTGGTGGAGCGGGGCGGCGCCAGCGACGAGGAGGTCCGCGCGATCGAGGAGAACGTGGAACGGGAGCTGGAGCAGGCCATCGAGTTCGCCGTCAATAGCCCGGAGCCGTCGGTCGAGGAGTTCCTCGCGGAGGTGGAGTCCTACTGATGGGCGAGACACGCACGCAGAGGACCGCGCCCCGGACGATCATGATGCGGGAGGCGCTCAACGAGGCGCTGCGCGAGGAGATGCGGCGTGATGCCGACGTCTTCCTGATGGGCGAGGGGATCGCCGAACGCGGCGGCTCCTACAAGGTCACGGTGGGGCTGCTGGAGGAGTTCGGGCCGCTCAGGGTCATCGACACACCGATCTCCGAGGCCAGCTTCACCGGGGCGGGCGTGGGGGCGGCCATCACGGGCATGCGCCCCGTGGTGGAGATCCTGTTCGTGGACTTCGCCCTGCTTGCGCTGGACCAGATCGCCAACCAGGCGGCCAAGTACCGATTCATGACCGGCGGGAAGGGCCGGGTCCCACTGGTCATACGCACGCAGGGAGGCGTGGGAAACGGCCTCGCCGCGCAGCACTCGCAGAGCCTGGAGGCCCTCTTCTACCACGTCCCCGGCCTGAAGCTCGTCATGCCCTCGACGCCCTACGATGCCAAGGGCCTGCTGAAGTCCGCCATCCGCGACGACGATCCGGTCGTCTTCATCGAGCACAAACTCCTCTACATGAACGAGGGCGAAGTGCCCGAGGAGGAGTACCTGATCGAGCCGGGCAGGGCGGACGTGAAGCGCGAGGGTACCGACGCCACGGTCATCGCCTGGTCGAACATGGTGCCCCGGTGCCTCGCCGCCGCCGAGCTTCTGGCCGAGGACGGGACAGACGTCGAAGTCGTGGACCCCCGGACGCTCGTGCCACTCGACAGAGAGGCGATCCTGGACTCGGTGCGCAAGACCGAGCACGTGGTCATCGTGCAGGAGGCCGCGCGGCGCGGAGGGATCGCCTCAGACATCGCGTCCATCATCCAGGAGCAGGCATTCGACTACCTGGACGCGCCGATCGAGATAGTGGCGGGGTTG
>JASFTU010000108.1:0-6579 GCA_050050635.1 Candidatus Brocadiaceae bacterium | reverse complement strand
GGTACCTGGGTTGGGACAACACGATACTGCTCGTCACGTCGGACCATGGGCAGAATCTCGGCGAGCACGGCATGTTCTCTCACTGGCTCTGCCTCTACGAGACACTCCTGCGAGTGCCCCTCGTGCTCTACCCCGCACGGGGGGTTCCGCCGGGGACACGGGTGGGCGAGCCGGTCCAGCTCTCGGACGTATTCGACACGATGCTGGACCTGGCGGGGTGTGCGGGGAGCACCGGGGGCGAGCGGACACACGGCCGACGGAGTCTGCTGGCCCGGGCGGCCGGCCGGGTGCCCTTCGACGCTCATCTGTTCGCCGAGCATTCCCACCCGCGCATGACACTGAAGCAGATACGGCGGCACAACCCCGCGTTCGCCGACCGGGAACTGGAGTCCGAGAAGAGGGCCGTCAGGACGGGCCGCTACAAGTACGTCCGGCACGGGACGGGCGCGGAGTTCCTCTTTGATCTGCACGAGGATCCGGGCGAGACGGTGGACGTGGGCGGGCGGCATCGCCGGGTACGGGATGAGTTCCGGGAAACGCTTGCCGAAAGGGTGCGCCCGTTCGAGGGCTCCGCTGCGAGCGCCGCTCCCGAGGAGGAGCTGGGCGATGCCGTGCTGGCCAGGCTGCAGGATCTGGGCTACTGCTGAGAAGTAACGAAGTGGAGGGAGAACGTGCTGAGAGCGAGGAACCGGCACGAAGCCCGCGGGGTCTCCCGACCTGTTGCGCGCCAGGGCGACCTCCTGCTGAAGGTGCCGTGGAACGTGCTGATCATCCTGGATGCGTGCCGTGCCGACCACTTCAACCAGTTGGTCCCCCGTGCCCGGACGGTGGAGTCTCTCCACAGCATTACGTGGGCCTGGTTCGCCGGGTTTGTGGCCGTCGTGCGGGAGCTGTCGGAGCCGATCCTCTACGTAACGGCCAACCCCGTGGTCGACCGGGAGATGAGCAAGCATCCGGCCGCCCCGGTGCACCTCGTCTCCGTGTGGCAGGACCGCTGGGGGCGGCATGGCCCTCTGAACCTGCCGACCGTGCACCCGGGCGACGTGGTCGCCGCGGTGACGGAGTACGTCGAGCGGTTCGGTCAGCCCCGCCGCATGGTCGTGCACTTCGTTCAGCCTCACGTCCCGTTCATCGGGCGGCATAGTGTCCCCTACAGCGGCTGGGGTCGCGACCTCACTGACCCGCTGAGCCGGGAAGTCAGGAAGATGCCCCACGTGAAGAAGGCACTTGCGGAAGGCCTGGTGACGTTCGAGGAAATCCGGCTCTGCTATCGCGACAACCTCGAGCTGGTGGTGGAGCACCGGGAGCGCCTCGTCGAGAAGCTCGGGGGGCGGATCGTCACGACGGCAGACCACGGCGAGCTGCTCGGCGAGCGGGGGCTCTACGGTCACACGGCCGGTCCCGTGCATCCGGAGCTGCGGGACGTCCCCTGGCTCGAGGAGCGCCGCGGTGCGTTCAGCCCGGCGGAGCTGCCGGCGGAAGTCCGGGACGGCCGGCTGTCGGCGGGAACCGCCGAAGGTGAGCAGATGCGAGCGAAACTGGAGGCCCTCGGCTACGCGTAGGGCTGCGGGGGCCGGGCAGTACGGCCCTCGAGGAGCACTCGCAAACCCCACGCGGCCGATTGGGGCCGGAAAGGTTACACACATGCTGGGCGTCAGGCGGAGCCGGAGGGCGGGCGACGGCACGGACGTGTCCGTTGTGGTCCCCGTGCGGAGCCGCTTTGGGGTGCTGGACCGATGTCTGGACGGCCTGCACGCTCAGTCTTTCCCGGGGGAACGCTACGAAGTGCTCGTCGTCGCCAACGGGGTTGAGGAAGACAGCACGGGCCGCATGGAGGAGGTGCTCGGTCCGTGGTCGAGATCCTTCGCGGGTCGCCTGAGGTTGCTGCAGACAGGCGAGGCGTCCATCCCCCGTGCGCGGAACCTGGGAGTAGAGCACGCCAGGGGTCGGATCGTGCTGCAGATCAACGAAGACACTGTGCTCTCGCGCACGGCTCTCGCCCGGCACTATGCCGAGCACGAGAGTTTCGACTTCGATCCGCTCGTCGTAGTGGTCGGGGGGCGTCGGTTCCCGGAGCCCTACAGGAGGAATCTGTTCAACTACTTCTACGAGGTCTATCGCCTCTACACCCCCCTGCACGTGCCGGCCAGACGAGGTGTCGGCGACTACAACTGGTTTGTCACGTGTAACCTGAGCTCTCCCCGCCGGGCCTACCAGCTTCTGGGCGGGTTCGATGAGGACTTCCGGTGGGGGAGCGACACCGAACTCGGTCGCCGGTGGGCACGGGCCGGCAGCCGGAACATAGTGGACACGGACATCGTCAGTTACCACCTGCACGAGCTGGACTTCGAGTCTTTCAAACGGAACTGCATCAAGAGGACACGCTACAGGTTCAGGATAGAAACGGGTCGGTGGCCGGAGGAAGCCACCCCGCACGAGATCGAGCAGATCGCGCGGATCCGCAAGAAGCTTGCAGAGCATCGCTTCGATCCCGCCGCCTTCGAGGAGCAGATGCTGCGGTTGGAGCGGGCCTTCAAGGGCCCCGAAGATCTGGTCTCCCTCAGCCCCGCTGCCGCACGGCAGCCGTTGGTGGTGGACCTGGATGATCCGCTCGCGCAGATGTTGCTCCTCTACAAGAACTGCACCTACGTGAGTGAACTGCGGCGCCTGATCCACCAGGGGCGGACCCCCGACCCGGCCCCGCCAGTGCAGCTCTCGCACCGGGAGGAGGTCTGAGGCCGGTATGACTCCGCCGAAGGTAACCGTGCTGACCGCCACCTACAACAGGCCCCGCTACCTGCCGGCCGCCATACGCAGCGTGGTGGCCCAGGACATGCCTGACTGGGAGATGCTGGTCATCAACGACGGAGGCGTGGACGTCGCCGGAGTGGTGGAGGAATTCGGCGACGAACGGATCCGCTACTTCGACCGGCCCGAGAACAGGGGAAAGGCCGCCTGCCTGAACTTCGGCCTCGAGCGGGCCCGGGGGGAGTACGTCGCCTACCTGGACGACGACGACCTCTGGTACCCGTACCATCTGCATGCGCTTGCGGAAGTCCTTGACCGCGAGCCGGACACAGGCGTCGCCTACTCGGACCTCTACAAGGTGGTCGTGCTTGTGACGGCCGACCGGCGGCGGGTGCCCCTGGAGAAACGGGTGGACGTGTGCCGCGACTACAACCGCATGTTCATGTTCCACTTCAATCACACGCTCCACGTCAGCCTCATGCACCGCAAGGAGCTCCTCACCAGAGCGGGCGGGTACAATGAGAACGTGCGCGTGCTGATTGACTGGGATCTCACCCGCAGGCTCTCCTTTTATACGGATTTTCGCCACGTGCGCGCCGTGACCGGCGAGTACTACGTCCCGCTGAAGGACTCCGATCGCATATCCGATGTGGAGCGGGAGGATGAGAAGCGCTACCGCCTGAATCTGCGCCGTATCCGGGGCGGCCTGCCCCCCGAGCCCTGGCCCCGGGTGGAGAAGGTGACCGTGGTGTTCCCCGTGCGGCAGTGGGACGGACGGACACCGCGCATACTGCGGTATTTCGCCGACAGGCTCGACTATCCCTGCCGGATCGTGCTCGTGGACCGCACGGGCAGTGCGGACGGTCCGCGGAAGTGCCGGCGCATTCTCGGGGTGCCCGAGGGGCTCGAAAGCTTCAGGGTCATTCCCGGCAGCCGGGACGTGCCGCTCCACGAGGCCTACCTGGCGGGGGCGCGGGCGGCCGAGTCCGACTACTGCTACCTCCCCTCCGAGCAGTTGTGCCTGGCCAAGGACATGCGCCTGCTGGAGGCCGTATCCCACATATTGGGCGAATCCGCCTCCGCGGTACGGTGGTCCTGCGATGGCGAAGAGGGAGCGCCCTACGACGTGTTCGTCCGCACGGACGTGCTGCGGGAACTGGGCGGGGCGCCGCCGAAGGAGTGGCCCGAGGCGCGCACGCTCCCGCCCGACTGGATACCCGAGGCGCTCGAGCCCGACTACTTGCTCCGGTTTGCCCGGCACTGCGAGGAAGAGGGCGACTTCGCGGCGGCCCGGGACCTGCTGCTCCGCGCCGCCCGGATGGAGAAGGGGGGCACCGGCAGTCCCTACGTGGTGCAGCACCTGGCCAGGGTGTGCTTCCGCCTCGGGGACTTCGGTCCGGCCGAAAGCATGTGCAGAGACCTGATCGAGCTGGGCTACGGAGCCGACAACTACGTGCGACTCGGCCAGATACGCCAGAACCGGGGCCGGCACGCTGAGGCGGCACAGGCCTACCGCGAAGGCCTGAGGATGATCGGACTCGGTGAGGACGACCTGCAGAGCGACGTCTTCCCGCTCGCCGGGCCCGTCGAGTTCCAGGTCTTCTGCGCGATGGCCGGGCTGGGGGAATGCCTGACCGAACTGGGTCGGGGCCAGGAGGCGGCGCAGGTGCTGAGGCGCGCCGCACGACTCCGTGCGGACAGCGCCCGTCCCTACGTTGCGTTCGCCCGGTTGTTCATGAGTGCGGGGGACCTCGCCCGGGCTGAGGAAGCGCTCACCGCGGCGGCGCGGCAGCCGGGAGGAGACCGTTCGGCGGGAGTGGCCGCTGCCCTGGCGGAAGTCCACGAGCGGCAGGGCAATGTGGAGTTGGCCTGCCGGCAGTGGGAGAGGGCGCTTGATTGCGCGCCGGACAACTGGCGCTATCTCCAGCGTCTGATCCGGACGAAGGAGGCGGCCGGCGAGGCCCAGGAGGTGCTGGAGCGGTGCCGCGGGTTCCTTTCACTGCGGCCGGGGCACGCACAGGCGCTGGCGGAGTTCGGCAGGCTGTGTCTCGACCAGGGGCTGACCGAAGAGGCCGGCGAGGCGGCCCGGAGGGCGACCCTCCTTGCGCCCGGCGATCCCGCGGTGGGCGAGCTGAAGGCCCGTCTCGAGGCGGTCCGTTCCCCCGGAGCGGACGATTGATCAGGCGGTGAACTCGCCCTCCTCCACGTCCGGGACCGCGGGCCCGGCCTTCTCTACGACCTGCTCCCACGTCTCACGCAACTGGTCGAGGATGTTGATGCACGTCTCGATCTTCTCCTCGGAGCGCTCGACGTTCGCCTCGTTCAGCGTTCGGTAGAGGAAGTTGTAGAGGGCCCGCAGGTCGCCCGCCATTTGCGGGGCCACTTCCATGTTGAGGCTGTTGTTCAGCTCGGCGACGATGTCCTGCGCCTTGCCGATGTAGACTCCCTTGAGGGCGAAGTCGCCCTCCTGCAGCTTCTCCCTCGCAACGCGGAGGAACTTGACCGCCCCCTCGTAGAGCATGACCAGCAGCTTGCCGCGCTGCTGCGTGCTGATTGCATTCTCGACGTACTGGTTGGACGCATCCATCCCTCCTTCTCCTCTCCGCTGAGGAAAGGGATCAGACCTGCCGGGTCCAGCCCATGTAGCTGCTGATGCTCTGGGCCCAGTTCTGTCTTCCCTGCAGTTCGACCATGAGTTGCTCGAGTCGCGCGTACTTCTCGACGAGTCTTTCTCTGAGGCGTTCCAGGCGGGCTTCCTCCTGCTCGATGCGGTCATCGATCTGTCCGATGATGTCCTCGTAGCTCTCCCCGACGTTGTGGAGTATGCCTTCGCTGGAGTCGAGGACGTCATCCAGCAGGTAGGAGATGGCCCCCGCGATGCCCTGGGTCACCCGGACCGTGGCCGTCTGTGTGGTGGATGACCCGTCCCAGTCGCACTTGACCCACAGCCCGTTTTCGGGGTTTCCGGACTCTCCCACCAGGTAGGGGTCGCTGACGGTGGCGTCGCGCCAGGTCGATTCCGAGGTTAGCTTCATGCGCCCGTCGGTCAGGTTCCCCCCGCCATCGAAGGTCGCCTCCACGTCGTACTTGCCGGGGGTGGTCAGGGTCTTGCTTGCCTGGTAGAAGGTGAGGTAATCGCTGTCCGAGTAGCCTCTGAAATCGTTGGACAGCAGCGCGATAACTCCCTCGAAATCGTCGGCCAGCGCGTCGTCCAGCTCCTCTTCGTCCACCGTCAGGGTGCCGAGGGCCGTTTCGTCATCGGTCCGGCCCAGCGTCTCGATCCCGATCTGGCCCAGCAGCGTGTAGGTGTCCACGCCGTCCTGGAACCCGGGCGCTTCGCTGATGATGACGTCGCGGAGCTGCGCGTCGATAATCTCCGCCACGTAGTTGCCCAGGAGGACTCCCGCCTCCTCGGTCTCCGGGTTGTAGTCCGTATTCGTGTTCAGGAACCGTTTGACCTGGTTGTAGGCGCTGACGAACTCGGTGATCTTCTCCTTCACTCCCTCGGGGTCTTCATTGACCGTCACTGCGACCGAGGACCCCCCGGTGGTCGTCAGCAGCGTGAGCGTGACGCCCTGCACGACGTCGTTGACCGTGTTGGTCTCTCGCTCTATCCAGCTTCCGGACGGATAGCCGTCCACGCGAAGCTGGGCGTTCTGTGCCGCCTGGCTCTCGGTGAAGTCGGTGTCCTCGAAGGTGAACTTGCGCCCTCCCTCCAGTTGCGTGACGTAGCCGTCGGAGGCGTAGTCGTTGGCCAGGTTGGTCGTGAAGGTTATCGTGTTGGCACTGGTGTCCACCGCCGAGATGGTGAGCTGTTCGGAGTTGCTGCCG
>JASFTU010000107.1:0-6622 GCA_050050635.1 Candidatus Brocadiaceae bacterium | reverse complement strand
GCAGGACCGTGAAGCCGGCTCTCCTGGTGAACTGCAGGGCCTGATCCAGACCGGCGTAGTACTCGTGGTTACCCGTGATGGCGAACTTGCCGCGGGGCGCTTCGACCGCCGCCAGCACGCTGCCCAGCTCGTCCAGCCCCGACATCTCCGCGTCCACCAGGTCGCCCGTGCTCACGATGATGTCCGGCCCGGCATCGCGGACCAGCTCCAGGATGCGCTCCAGCCGCCTGTGCCCGACGATAAGCCCGAGGTGGACGTCGCTGATCTGCGCCACGCGGATGCGCTGCACCCCGGCCGGCAGCTCGTCGGTCGGCACCTGGACGTGCTCCACCCGTATGCGCGATGCCTCGAACACCCCGTACACGGTAAGTACGCCCACGAGGATCGCCTCCCCCACAATTGGCCACGTACCGAGCAGTCTGACGCCGCTCAGCGCCGGGACGGCATAGTGGAGCGCCGTGAGCAGACCGTTGTAGGCATCATGAAGGAGGCTGACGGAGAAGAACAGAAAGAAGGCCCCCGTCCAGAGCATCCCGAACCAGGCCAGAGGCCGGCCGACCCCGACGTGCCCCGCATGTGCCAGTGCGACTCCCCCTATCGGACTGAGCATCAGCGCCAGCCCAACGAGTGCCAGCAACCCGAGCCACCGCGCGGGGAAACCCACGTAGCCCCACACCCGAAGGAGCACGTAGAGGTGCATCGTCCCCCATACGCCGAGAACGGTGAGCAGGAATCCGATCATTCGCCGCGCTCCGCCTCACGCGAGCTTTACGGCAGGTCCGCTGCCAACGCGGATGCGCCCCCCGGGCAACCGCTGTCGACTGCCCCCTGTTGCCCGGGCCTCACCGGCTCTCCGGGCACTCCCTCGATCTCACGATACACCAGGCTGTCCAGGGCCCCCTCAGCCAGCACGAAGCGGCCGTCCAGACCGGCGCTCGCCAGTACGCCCGTGACGACGGTCCGCGGGTTGCCGGCCACGTTCAACGTGATGAGGACGGCGGTTTGTGCCCCTACTGTCTCCAGGCGGATGCCCGCGTCAGTCTGGCTCTCGAAGGCGCCTCGGAGTTGTGCGGCGGCTCCCTGCGAGCGTGTCGTAAAGCGGATTGACGTTGCCCGGGGGATAGCCCAGAGCCTGAACGCATCCCGGGCGATGGCCACCCCCTGTCGCTCCCACCACACCACCGAAGGCCCCGTCTCCCCGCTGTGCCGTGACACGCCGGCGAAGGTGATGGGCTCTTGCCCCGGCTCCGCTCCCCCGGGCGTGCCCGTCCCGAGCCGCCAGCAGACCTGGAACGACTCACCCTCAGTACCCTTCCGGGAGGTCACCTCCAGCGCGAGTCGGAGGGCGGGGCCCGGTTCATTCACGCGCCGCACCGTTACCCCGCAGCCGCGCAACGACCCCATGAGCTTCGCCACGCCCTCTCGGACGCCGCCCGAAGGGAGATCGGCGGGCCCTTTTACTGTCACAATGGGTTGCCACCGCTGCCCCCCCTGCGGCAGGGGCATCGTATCCGCGGGCAGTGGGCGGACGACGGCCCGAGCGCGGACGCGGTAGAACGGCGGCCGGGCGTCCGGAACCGGTCCCGCCTCCAGGATGCTCAGTGACTCCACGCGACCACCTGTCCGCACGCGCTGGTGCACTTTGGAAAGCCGAAGGTCCTCGACCTGCTTCTCGGCCTCGACAAGCACCGATGCCTGCAGCAGTGCGTTCCTTCGGGCATGGGTCAGGGCGTCCGCGTGCGCTTGCTCCAGGTCTCCGTCTTCGCCAATCGGCGCCAGGCCGACCACCACCATGCTGACACACTCGTCGGATGCGGAACGCTGCTCCGCCGACAGCCCGGCACACAGCAGCAGGGCGGCGATGCAGCCCGCAGCAGCAATCGTTCGAGCCATTCGGAACGCCCGTCCACCGAAGGGAAAGGGGGAAGCGGGCCGGTCGCCGCACTTCCCCCGTCTCGTCTCTCCAGCGCTACTCGACGTAGCCGGCAAGGTTCTCCAGATCATCCTTGCTCAGCTCCAGCATGGCGATGGCGGTCACCATCTGGGTCTCGGGCGCCTTCGCCTCCGGCTTTCGGAAGCTTACCTCCGCCCGCGACAGGAAACCCTCCACGCTGGAGGCGGCTTCCTGGTGAGCGAACATCAGGTCGCCGACCATCACGTTGGAGGAAACATAGCTGCCCTTGACCTTCTCGAGCAGGTTGGCCAGCGCAATCGTCTTCGCAGCCGTACGGGCTTCGAGCAGCGCCAGCGGATCGCCCGACTTCGCGACTACCGAGGTGCCTTCGGCCACGAACACGATCGTGCCCTGTTCGGTGACCTCAGCCCCGGGTACGATCATGTTCCGGCATCCACAGACCACGGCAGCCAGGATAAGACCCGTCAGCAATGCGTACTTGACCTTCATACTTCGCCCCTTCTGCAGGAACCACCTACCGCACTATGCTCACACAAGCTCCGGGGAACCGGCCGCGATCAACCGCCGCCCGAGAGCGAACTCAACCTGGCCAACTCCGCCTCCGGCACGCGGACCGCGACTTCCACCACACACCGGCGCTCACCGACCCACTCCGGTGGCGAGAACTCAACGCCCTGGAGCCATCCTTCCACGACAAGCCACGCCTCATGCCGGCGCAGCATCAGGTTTTCAACGTGCACCTCCTGCCCCACGCGAACCTTTCCGATCTTCTCTCGCAGCTTCGCCATGGCGTCAACCCTGGCCGCCTGCTCGGCTCTTGCTCGTCGGGCCTGCCTGGAGACGGCGGAGGGGGGCACAAACTGCGGGACCACGGTGTTGCCCTCGGCGTCAAGCACCACCTGCACGGTCACCCGGCCCACGCCGGTCTCTTCGTCGAAGGCGCTCTCGACCACCGTCGCGCCCGTCAGGTTGCCCACGGCGCGGGCGACCACCGACTCCTGCTGGAACTGCAGGTCGCGTATGCTCGTCTCGCGCTCGACCCGCACGCCTTCCAGGCCCTCGACGAGCTTCGCCAGAGCGCGGTACTTCGCCGCCTCCAGAGCCGTGAGGCGTCGCTGGAACGGCTCGCTCGCCCCTGCCGCGGGAAGCGCTTCCGCAGCGGCCCTCAGGTAGCTCTCCCCGCCGCGCAGAACGTCCGCAGGCCCCGCTTCCTCTTCCATGATGGCCTCTCCCCTGGCCCGGAACACGCGGACATCTCTGCCCGTGGAGCCAACGCCTGCGCAACCCACCACAAGCACAATGCAGGCCGCCACCGCGACCAGAAGCATGCTGCGACCGGCTCCAGCCCGTCCCGCGCTCCGTCGCATATGGCCTCCTTCCCGTGGTTGTCCCACATTATCCCGGCGCCTTCACGGACTGTCAATCCGCAACGGCGGTCGGCCTGCCGGACGAGACCACAAAGAGAAAGGCGCTCCTCCACGGAGCGCCTCATGTGGGGTGGCGAGGGCGAGGGGACTCGAACCCCCAACCTTCGGATCGACAGTCCGATGCTCTGGCCAAGTTGAGCTACGCCCCCATAGTCACCACCCTCGATAGGGTACTGCTCCGCATGCCCACTGTCAAGCGTATGGCAGCGCCTCACGGGCGCCTTCCGGTTGCTTGCCCGGTGCCTTTCGGCTAATCTGGCCTGCCGGTCCGCGGCAACTCCACACCACTCAGGAGACTGGCAGAACGTGGACGACGACCTCCAGGACATGCTGAAGATTTCGACCTCTGCCGGGAGCGACTCTCGGCTGGTCCAGGGCGGGGGTGGCAACACCAGCGTGAAGACCGACGGCGGCCGCCGGATGTACGTGAAGGCCAGCGGCACCAGCCTGGGCGAGATGCAGGAGGGGCAGGGCTATCGTCTGGTGGACGTGGAGAAGTGCATCGCCATCGTGGAAGACCCCGAACTGGAGCGGATGGACACGGCTCCGCGGGAAGCGGAAGTGCTGGAGCGGCTGATAGATTGCTGCGTGGACGAGCTGCCCGGGCGGCCCTCCGTGGAAACCAGCCTGCACGCGATGCTGAGCCGCTGCGTCGTCCATACTCATCCCTCGGTTGTCAACGGCCTGCTGTGCGCGCGGGAGGGGCAGGCGGCACTGAAGAAGCTGTTCGGCGACTTCGACCCTCCTTACCTCTACATCGAGTTCTGCGGAGCGGGATACTCGCTCGCCCTGCGGATGCACGATGCGCTGGACGACTACAGGGAGGAGCACGGCGTCGAGCCCGAGGTGATCTTCCTGGAGAATCACGGCCTCTTCGTCACGACGGAGAGCGCGGATCGGGCGCTGGAGCTGACGCGCCACATCTTCGAGGCCATCCAACGCGCGGCGCAGGATGCCGCCACCGAGGCGGATCTGCCGGAGTTCCAACCTGTGGCCGCGCAACTGAAGCGTGAGGCCATCCTGCAGGTGGCCGCCGCCGCCCGGCAGTTCTACGGGGAGATGTTCGGGACCACGCCGCTGGTACGGTTCCAGCACAACGAGACGGTCACGGACTTTCTCCGCCGCCCGACGGCCGAGGAGCTGGCGAGCGTGCGGCCGGTCTCGCCGGACCAGGTGGTGTACTGCCGCGCACACCCGGTCTGGGTGGACCGTCCCGAAAGCGCTGAGGATGCCCGCGCTCAGGTGGCAACCGCACTGGCCGGGGCAGCGGCGGCCGAGGACACACCCCTGTGCATCCTGGTGGACGGAATCGGGCTCTTCTGTGCGGCCCCAACGGCCAAACTCCTGGAGGCGGTCTCCACCATGATGAGGGCGGCCCTGGAGACCCTCTCCGTCGCATCGCACTTCGGGGGGCCTCGAGGCCTGACCGAAGAGGCCATCCAGTGGCTGGGCGAATGGGAAGTGGAGCGGTTCCGCCGGGAGGTCGCCCGCGGCCGCCAGGAAGGTGACGAACTGGCCGGTCGAGTGGCCCTCGTCACGGGCTCAGGGAGTGGCCTGGGGCGCGGCATATCTCTGTGCCTCGCGCGGAAAGGCGCCCACGTCGTACTGGCCGATATTGACACCGACGGCGCCGAAGAGACGGCACGCCGAGTGGGCGCGGAGCAAGCCAGCGGTACGGCGCGCCCCGTCTGGGTGGACGTCACCTCCAGGGAAGCCGTCGATGACCTCATCTTCGAAGTCGTACGGGAGCTGGGCGGATTGGACCTGCTGGTCAACTGCGCAGGCATTGCTCCGGCACATCCGCTGGTGGACTTCCCCCTCGCGGCGTGGCAGAAGACCCTGGGCATCAACCTTACAGGCTACTTCCTGATGGCCCGGGCGGCCGCTCAGTGCATGATCCGTCAGGGAACCGGCGGCAACATTATCAACATCTCCTCCAAGAGCGGACTGGATGCATCGACGAACAACAGCGCCTATAACGCCACCAAGGCCGGCGAGATCCACCTCGCACGCGGTTGGGCACTCGAACTGGCAGAGCACGACATCCGCGTCAACGTCGTCTGCCCGGGCAACGTCTTCACCGAATCGAGGATATGGGATGAGGAGTACATCCAGGCCCTCGCGGAGAAGCGCGGCATCCGGCCGGAGGAAGTCATCCCCTATTACATCAACCTGACGGCCCTCAAGGAAGAGATCACCTGGGACGACATCGGCGAAGCCGTGGTGTTCCTCGCCGGTGACCGGGCCGCAAAGATCACCGGGCAAACCCTCGTCGTTGACGCAGGCCAGGTCTTCGTGCGCTGAAACGGGCCATCCCCTCCACCCAGTGGATGCAGCCATGATCCAATCACTGACGGGCAGATGGCAGGCCACACAGGTAGAGGAGCCGGACGTGCCCACGCCGCGCGACGGCGGCGAGCGGCGGCTCGACGCGACGGTGCCGGGCTGTATCCACATGGACTTGTTGAGCGCCAGCCGGATCCCGGACCCGTTCTACGGTTTCAACGATGTCGAGGTCCAATGGGTCGCCGAGACGAACTGGCTCTTCCGTCGCACGTTCGACTGCGCGGAAGGTCTGCGTGCGAAGAACCGCGTGGAACTGGTATGCCTCGGACTGGACACCTTCGCGACGGTCACGCTCAACGGCGTGGAGGTGGGCCGGGCCGACAACATGTTCCGCACGTGGCGCTGGGAAGTCACCGAGTTACTCAAGGACGGGGACAATGAGCTGACCGTCCTGTTCGAGTCTCCCGCCGCCTGCACGCGATCGCTCGCGGAGAAGGACGAGCTCGACCTGCGGGCCGGTTTCGAAGCGTCCCGCATCTACGGGCGGAAGGCCCAGTACGCCTCCGGCTGGGACTGGGGGCCGGACCTGAACACGAGCGGCATCTGGAGGCCCATCTACCTGGAGGGCTACGACCGGGCCCGCCTCTCCGACGTGTGGGCACGCGTGGAGTGGGACGACCCTTCCGCGCCGCTCGTGCACGTGGAAGTGGATCTCCATGCCGTGAAGCCCTGCCGCGCCGCGCTCAGGGCCGAGCTGAAGGGCTCAGGCGAGGTGCACGAAGGCTCCGCCTCGGCCGAACTCGCCGAAGGCAGCAACGAGCTGGTCACCTCCTTCCGCGTCGAGGAGCCGCAGCGCTGGTGGCCGGCCGGGATGGGACCCCAGAATCTCTACGAGCTCGACGTCGAGGTGGACGTGGCCGGAGAGACGCTCGCGGCCAGGCAACAGGTCGGCCTGCGGGAGGTCCGGCTCGTGCGGGAGCCGGATGAACAGGGG
>JASFTU010000106.1:0-6651 GCA_050050635.1 Candidatus Brocadiaceae bacterium | reverse complement strand
ACACCTCGTGCGGTGCTCACTGTGTTGCCGGCGCAGGAGGGACGGACGGCGCCGGAGGAGACCGACGTGGAACCGCGCTCGGCGGCGCGGACGGCGTCCGTGGAGGAGACGGCGGACAGGTTCGCGGGCCGCGGCGTGGTGGTGGCGGTGCTGTTGTCCTTCCTGGCGGGGCTGGGGCTGACGCTGACCCCGTGCATCTATCCCCTCATCCCGGTGACCATCAGCCTGGTGGGGGCCACGTCGGGGCGGGGTCGGCTGGACGGACTCGTGCGTTCTGTGGTGTACGTGTTTGGTCTATCGGTCACCTACTCGGCCGTGGGGGTGGTGGCGGCGGCGACCGGTGGCATGTTCGGCTCGTTCCTGCAGAACCCCATCGTGTACCTGGCGCTGGCGGCCATATTCGTCCTCCTGGCGGGCGCGATGTTCGACTGGTACTCCCTGGACATCGTCTCCCGGCGCCTGCAGAGCTTCCAGGCCGGCCTGCACGGTCGCGCGGGCCTGGTGGGCGTGTGGCTGGTCGGGCTTCTCTCGGGCGCCGCGGCGACCTCCTGCGTCGCGCCCATCATCGTGGGCATCTTCGTGTACGTCGGGCAGAAGGGGAGTCTCCTTCTGGGGTTCCTCATGTTCTTCGCCCTCGCCTGGGGCATAGGAACGCCCCTGGTGGTGCTCGGGACGTTCACCGGACTGCTGAAAGGTCTGCCGAAATCGGGGGAGTGGATGCTGCGCGTCAAGCACTTCTTCGGGTTGGTCCTGCTGGCCGTGGCCGCGTACTTCCTGGGACGAAGCCACGTTCTGCCACCCCTCTGGTACACGATGTGCCTCGGAGCGTTCCTGCTCGGCCTGAGCGTCTTCGTTGGCGCCTTCGATCAGATCCCTCCGGAGACGGGAGCATGGCACCGTTTCCGGAAGGCGATCGGCTTGCTGTTGTTCGTCGGGGCGCTGGGAGTCTTCGTGCCGGCGGCGTGGGAGCTGCTTCCCGCCGGAGGGAGGCCGTCCGTCTCGCAGCGAGAGGAGCCTATCGAATGGCTGACCTCGGAGGTCGCGGCGGTGGAACGGGGTGAGGCGCTCGGTAAGCCCCTGCTGCTCGACTTCTGGGCAGAGCACTGCCCCGCCTGTGTCAGGATGCTGGAGGAGACCTTCCATGACCCGGGCGTGGTGGCCGAGGCGGAGCATTTCGTCTGCGCGAAGATCGACCTGACCGACAAGGACGATCCGGACGTCCGCCGCCTGCAGGAGAAGTACGATATCCGCGGTGTGCCGCTGGTGGTGCTGGTGAACACCGATGGCACGCGCAGGTCGTACGCCGAATACATCGCGCCGGAACGCTTGGTGCGCATACTTCAGTCGGTGCGCTGAGCGCCGCTGAGGCGTTTGCGGCTTGCATTCTGGTTGAGTTTCGGGTACCCTGAGTTCTCGGTGAATCCCACCTGATGGCCCTTCCGGGTCCGGGGTTTCTGTGCTGGAACTACTCTGGATGCTCCCGTGCCTCATCGAGGAGACGTCTGCTCGCCCGCGGGGGGACGGGACGGTTACCGTGAGCGAAGAGCTGAAATGAGCGCCGTAGACACACAGCAGAGAGGGCTCGCGCTGGAGCGGGTCCGCAATATCGGCATCATGGCCCACATCGATGCGGGCAAGACGACCGTCGCCGAGCGCATCCTCTACTACACCGGCCGGACGCACCGGATGGGCAACGTGGACGACGGCGACGCGACGATGGACTGGATGGAGCAGGAACGTGAACGCGGCATCACCATCGTCAGCGCCGCCACCACCACGTACTGGCGCGACCACCGGATCAACCTGATCGACACCCCCGGTCACGTGGACTTCACCGTGGAGGTGGAGCGGTCCCTGCGGGTGCTGGACGGCGTGATTGCGCTGTTCTGCGGCGTGGGCGGCGTCGAGCCGCAGTCGGAGGTGGTCTGGCGCCAGGCGGAGAAGTACGACATCCCGGCCGTTGCCTTCATCAACAAGATGGACCGGGCCGGGGCCGACTTCGAGCGCGTGGTGGAGGAGATCCGGGAGCGGCTGGACGCGCGCCCCGTCCCCGTGGTGCTGCCGCTGTATGAGGACTACCATTTCGTCGGAGTGGTGGACCTGATCGATGAGAAGGCCATCTACTACGCCGACGAGAACCTCGGCGCCACCTACCACGAAGAGCCCGTCCCCCGGGATATGGACGACCGCTTCGAGCACTGGCGGCACCATCTCATCGAGGTGGCAGGGGAGGCCGACGAGCGGGTCTTGGAGAAGTTCTGCATGGACGAGCACATCGGGCCCGATGATCTGCGCCGCGCCCTGCGCCAGGCGACGCTCAGTGGGGCGCTGATCCCCGTGTTCTGCGGCTCGGCGCTCAAGAACAAGGGCATCCAGCGGTTGATGGACGCCGTCGTGGACTACCTGCCCTCGCCTCTGGACCTGCCGCCCGTCGTCGGGCACCGCGGCGAAGAGGGGGAGGACGTCGAGGTGCGCCCCAGCGAGGACGATTCGCTTGCAGCCCTCGCCTTCAAGGTGGTCACCGACCGCCACACCGGTAAGATGACGTACGTGCGCGTCTATTCGGGCAAGATGCAGGTGGGCAGCTACGTTTACAACGCCACGCAGGGGAAGCGACAGCGCATCTCCCGCCTGATGGAGATGCACGCCGACCATGCCGAGCAGCGCGACGCGCTGTGGTGCGGCGAGATAGGGGTAGCGGTCGGTCTGTCGGACACCACCACGGGCGACACGCTCTGCCATGAGGACGACCCCCTGGTGCTGGAAGCGATCGAATTCCCCGCGCCCGTGCTGTCCATCACCGTCTCACCTCGCTCCCAGGCGGAGAACGACAGGCTGAGCAAGGCGCTCAACCACCTGGCCGACGAGGACCCGACCTTCACCGTCAAGCACAACACCGAGACCGACGAGACGGTTATCAGCGGCATGGGCGAGCTGCACCTGGAGGTGCTTGTCGAGCGGCTGCGGCGGCAGTACGGGCTCGATCCGGAGGTGGGCTCCCCGACCGTCGCCTACCGCGAAACACTCACGCGGAGCGCGCAAGTCGAGCACAAGCACGTCAAACAGACCGGAGGCCACGGTCAGTACGCCCACGTCGAGTTGCTGCTGGAGCCACTGCCCCCGGGCCAGGGCTTCGAGTTCTACAACGAGGTACGGGGTGGCGCCGTCCCCCGCGAGTTCATTCCCGCCGTGGAGCGCGGAGTCGTGGATGCCATGTCAGAAGGGGTCTATGCCGACGCCCCGGTGGTTGACCTGGCCGTCCATCTGGTGGACGGCTCGGCCCATGAGGTGGACTCCTCCGACCTCGCCTTCCGCACGTGCGGCCACGATGCGTTCCGGAAGGGGTTCATGCGGGGCGAGCCGAAGCTGCTGGAGCCTGTCTGCTCGATGAACGTCTGTGCCCCTGAGGAGTACAGCGGGCCGCTCACCAGCAGCATCTGTGCGCGCCGCGGGCGGATCACCGGCAGCGAATCGCGCGGCGGGACCCAGGTGATCCGCGCTGTGATTCCCCTGGCCGAGACGTTCGGGTATGCGACCGAACTGCGCAGCCTCACGTCGGGGCGCTGCAGCTTCGATCTGCGGTTCGAGCACTACGAACCCGTGCCGGCCGAGCTTGCCGACGAGATCGTCCGGCGGCGCCGAGAGCAGGACGACTGAGGCAGGGCCGTCCCGGCTGCGCCTCCCGCCGTGCAAACGGCTGGTCTGCCGATTTCACGGGCGGCCGTTCTCCGCTATAATGATCTTGAGGGGAAGACGTGGGCCAAAGGAGGCTTTGGTTATGGATCAGGAAGGCATGTGGCGCCAGATGCGCAAGCAGCTTGAGGAAGTGGCCGATACGATCGACGGTGCTCTCCGGAGAGTGCCGGGGGTAGGGAGCTTCGTGCGCCCGCGGTATCCGGCCGTGGACGTTTACGAGAGTGGCGACGAACTGGTTGTCCGGGCCGAGGTGCCTGGCCTGTCGAGGGAGGCCCTCGACGTCAGTCTCCGGGGGCAAACCCTCATCATCAAGGGTAGTGCCCCGGAGGACCGGTACGAGGACTACACCTGCCACGCCCGGGAGCGGGGTGCCGGCGAGTTCTGCCGGGAGGTGCCCCTGCCGGCCGCCGTGGACGAGGAGGGCCAGATCATCGCGACTCTCGTTGACGGCATCCTCACCGTACGGCTGAAGAAGACGCAGCCGCAGGGAGGCCGTAAGATCGACATAGAGGGCGACTGAGGGGCGCACCATGCGGCGTCGGGCGCGGCCGGTCAGTAGCCTGCGAAGCCGTCGATGAGGTGGATCCAGCGAGGAAGGACCATGGTCGAAAGAGATGAAGTGGCGAAGGTCATTGAGACGGTTCGGTCTTCCCTCCAGTCGCACGGGGGAGACATCAAGCTGATCGACGTTACCGAGGACGGTACCGTCAAGGTCGAGCTTCAGGGCGCCTGCAAGGGCTGCCCGATGGCGACCATGACCATCCGCCAGGGGGTGGAAGCGCGCCTGAAGAAAGAGATCCCGGAGGTCAAGGAAGTGGTGGCCGTCTGACGGACGGCTCCGCCGTGGAAAGCTCGCGAGTCAACTGCGCCGGCAAGTGACGCTGGGAAGCGTCGTACCGGCGCTGCCTTTTTGGGCCAGAGGGGAGGCAGGGCGATGCCATGGGAGGCTGCTGTCGGGCCGAAAGTTCACGTCGTCAAGCTGGCCACCGGGGAGGACGTGCTCCGCGGCCTGGAAGAGAAGCTTGCCGCGCGGGGCATTCCCAACGGGGTGATCCTCTGTGGCATCGGGTCCACCAGCGGATGCCACGTGCACGTGGTGGAGTCCATCGGCCTGCCGCCGGGGAACGTATTCTTCAGACACCAGGACGAGCCGTTCGACATAGTCAGCATGCAGGGCTACGTGATGGACGGCCGCGTGCACGCCCACATCTCCCTTGCGCGCGCCGGCGACGGCGCGCAGATCGGCGGACACCTGGAAGAGGGATGCACGGTCCTGACCTTCTGCCTGGTGACCGTCGCCGAGACACGCCCCCTTGGGGACCTCGACACCTATGACGCCCGACCGGAGGGCCAGACGCGGGCACAATGAGTTTCGCGTCTGCGGCGAGGAGAAGATGGCAGTCCACACCTGGGAGAAGCAGGAGATAACCCTGACGGCGGAGCGGGAGTTCGCCAATCCCTACACCGACGTCGAGGTGTGGGTCGACCTCGAGGGTCCCGGGTTCCGGAAGCGCTGCTATGGCTTCTGGGACGGCGGCCCGACCTTCAGGGTGCGCGTGCTCGCCACCGGCCCGGGACGGTGGACCTGGAAGAGCGGGTCCGACCCGCACGATGGCGGGCTGGACGGGCGGACGGGCGCATTCGAGGCCGTTGACTGGTCGGCTCGAGAGAAGGAGGAGAACCCGAACCGGCGGGGATTCGTCACCAGCACCCCGAACGGCCACGCACTGCAGTATGCCGACGGTGCGCGGTTCTACTTGCTGGGCGACACGTGGTGGGCCGCGTCCACGTTCCGCTTCCCCTGGTACGATGACGACCGCGAGCGTCCGGTGGGTCGAGAGATGGGCTTCAAAGACATGGTGCGCTACCGGAGGCGCCAGGGGTTCAACTGCGTCGCCATCCTGGCAGGCTTCCCGGCGTGGGCGCACGACGGAAGGCCGGCGCGCATCGTGATGGAGGATGGGCACCAGACCGTTGTCCGCTCGGCCTGGCAGCATCCCGCCGACGGCAGCGCGCGCGACATGCACAACGAGGGTGGCCGCCCGTTCCTGTTCCCGGGGAAAGTGCCCGGATACGAGGACGTGTTCCCCGACGTGGACCGCATCAACCCGGGGTACTTCAGGTACCTTGACCGCAGGATGGACTACCTGAACGCGCAGGGGTTCGTCCCGTTCCTCGAGGTGATGCGCCGCGACACGTCGCAGGCGTGGAAGCGTTACTGTGACTGGCCGGACTCCTACGCCCGCTACATCCATTACGTGTTCAGTCGCTACCAGGCCAACGCCTGCATCCTCAGCCCCGTCCACTACGACTACCGCGGCGATGCGCTGCCGCCGCGAGACTTCCTGGAGCCTGCCAACCAGGTCCACGAGACCTACGGGCCTCCGCCCTTTGGCAACCCGGTGTCGTCCAACGCGGCCCTCTCGACCCTCTGCCAGTTCGGGCACGTGGACGCGGCCCCCTGGCTGACGCTGCACCAGATCGGGAACAAGCGCGAGCACGAGTACTACTGGTACCTGACACAGATCTACCGGACCGACCCGCCCCTGCCGGCGCTCCACGGGGAGCCGTACTACTCGGGGTGGGGCATGGCCGACACCTGGCACTATGACAGAGGCGCGGCGGGCAATACGCCGGAGGACGACCGCTACGTGCGCTGCGGCATGTACGGCAGTTTCCTCTCGGGCGGGTTGGCCGGCTACATCTACGGCTGCGCGGGCATGGTGCGGGCGGCCCGCGAGGATGCCTACGAGGTGAAGATGTGGGAGGGGCTGCAGTGGAGCAGCGCGGACATGGTGTCCATCTTCCGGGACTTCGTGTTCTGCCGTGGGAACCGCTACCAGAACCTGGTTCCCGACGCGGAACTCGTCTCCCCGAGTCGCAACCATGACCTCTACTCATGGGACGGCTGGGCGTACTGCGCCGCCACGGAGCAACGCGACCTTCTGATGCTCT
>JASFTU010000105.1:0-6661 GCA_050050635.1 Candidatus Brocadiaceae bacterium | reverse complement strand
CCGAAGGGCGGGGGAAGGGCCACGCGCTGATGCGGGCCGGCCGGCTCAGGCCAGGTACTCGGCGGGATCGTCGGATGAGTCGTCTTCGCCCGCGCGTCGCTCCAGGAACTGCTGCACGTAGGGGTTGACGCTGCTGCGTATCTCCTCGGGCGTGCCGATCTCGATGATTCGGTTCTCACGGAAGATGGCGATCCGGTCCGCGATGCGCATACTGCTGGCAATGTCGTGTGCGACGACCACCATGGTGGCCTGGTAGAGGTCGCGCAGTCTGAGGATGAGGTCGTCGATACCTGCTGCGATGATGGGATCGAGCCCCGTGGTCGGCTCGTCCAGGAAGAGGACCGATGGGTCGAGCGCGAGGGCACGAGCGAGACCGGCGCGTTTCCTCATCCCACCGCTGAGTGCGGACGGCATCTGCGCCTCGACGCCCCGCAGGCCCACCTGGTCCAGCTTCAGCTTGACGACGATTTCGATGACGGGGTCCGCCAGGCGCGTGTGCTCCCGGAGCGGGAAGGCGACGTTCTCGCCGACGGTCATGCTGTTGAACAGCGCCCCGCTCTGGAAGAGGACACCGATCGACCGGCAGAACTTCCGGTAGTCCCTCTCGTCCATGTCGGTCAGATCTGTGCCGTCCATCTGAACGGTGCCGGATACGGGCTTCTGCAGGCCGATCAAGTGCCGAAGGAAAGTGGACTTGCCGCACCCGCTCTGGCCCATGATGACCAGGATCTCCTGGGGCGCCACATCCAGGGACAGGCCCTCCAGCACCACCGTGTCCCCGTAGGCGGCAACCAGGTTCCTCACCTTGATCATGTGCTCGTCCCTTCGGCTCAGAAGGCCCCGAAGACCGCTCCGGCGAAGGTCAACACGGGCGATTGCTCACGGTAAGTATCCAGCATGGCCTGCAGGTCGTCGGCGATCTGGGATATCTGTTCGTAAAGCTTCTCGTCACGCATCAGCTTACCCAGCGTGCCTTCGCCCTCACGGAGCGCGCTCGTGACGGCATTGAGGTCGTCGAGCGAGGCATCCAGCTTCTTGTATGCTTCCTCGGTGGTGAGAAGTTTGCCGAGCGCGCCTTCCCCGTCGCGTATCCTGGCTGACACGTCGCGCAGGTTCTCCGCCACCTCGCCGGCGTTGGCCGTCAGGGCCTCCAGATCATCCGCAAGCTCCTTGTCCTGCAGGAGCCGAGGGAGAATGCCTTCGCCTTCGCGGAGAGTCTTCGCGGCGTCACCTATCGTGCCGACCGAATCGCTCAGCTTCTCGTAGAGTTCCTCGTCCTGCATCAGCCGTCCCAGGGTACCGCGGCCGTTCTGGAGGTCGGCGGAGACGGCCCTCAGGTTAGAGGCCAACTCGCCGGCGTCCGCTGTGAGGGTCTCGAAGTCCTGCGCCATCTCGTCGTCCATCAGCAGCTTGCCCAGGACACCTTCCCCCTGCTCCAGCCTCTGCGCGCTGGCCTTCAGGCCGGTGGCGGCGTCGCGGGCCTCCGCCACGGTGCTCTGCAGCTCGTTGTAGAAGTCCTCCTCCTTCAGCAGCCGGGCCAGGGTTCCCTTGCCCTCGGTGAGGTCCTTGGTGATCCGCGATATCTCTTCGAAGGCGCCGGATATCTTGCTCAGCGTCTCCGTGGACTGCTCGATGACCTGCGTGATGCTGGGCGCGACGCTGGTCTTGCTGATGTACTCATTGTTGGTCAGAAGGGCGGCGCCGGGGTCACCTCGCTCGATGGCCACGTAGTTCCCCCCGAACAGCGTGCTCATCTTGATCATGGCCGTGTCGTCGGCGCGGATCGTCACTCCGCTGCGGATCCAGAGCACGGCTTCCACGGGATATAGCGTGTCCACCTCCGTGCGGACCTCCAGGTTCTCGACGGTCCCGACGGGAACGCCCGCCAGCCGCACGGTGTCACCCTTGTCCAGTGTCTGGGCGATGGGGAACTCGGCGCGCAGTCGGTAGCCCTTCCCCAGGTAGAACTGCCAGTTCTCCACGTAGAAGGTTGCCAGGCCAAAGATGAACAGCGCTCCCAGGAGCAACATGCCTACCAGGACTTTCCGTGCCATGTGTCTCACCCTCCACGGCAGGTCCTGCCCGCCCGCTCAGATGGCCACCAGGACCTTGCTGATGAAGTAATCCGCGATCAGTATCGCCAGCAGGCTGTGAACCACGCTTTGCGTCGTGCTCCGGCCCACACCCTCGGCGCCCCCCGTCGTCTTGAAGCCGTGATAGCATCCCGTTATGGCAATGATCCCTCCGAAGGCCAGGGACTTCACCAGGGATCGTAACATCTCTTTTACGGTGAGGTACTGGAAGAAGAGCTGGAAGAACTGGTTCGGAGCCACGCGCACGTAAGTCCAGGCCATGAATGCTCCGCCCAGCAGAGCGCAGAAGTCGGCATACACGACCAGCGCCGGTGTCAGCGTAGAGCACGCAAAGAAGCGCGGGGACACAAGGTAGGCCACCGGGCTGACGCCCATCGAGGAGAGCGCGTCGATCTCCTCGTAAACCTTCATCGTACCGATCTCCGCTGCGTAGGCGCTGCCGATCCTACCCGCCAGAATGAAGGCGGTGAACACCGGGCCGAATTCCCAGACAATCGCCAGGCCGGTGAGACCGATGAACTTCTGTTGCCCGAACCGCTGGAGCTGGTCCCCCCCGTAAAGAACCAGGATGAGCCCGACGAACACCCCGAAAACCGTGACGATCAGCAGGCTGCGGTTGCCCACCTCGTAGCATTGCCTGGCGAGCAGTCTGTGACGCCGCACCGCCTCGCCCAGGTGGCGGACGCTGTTGAGCGTCAGAGCGCCAACGTCGTACGCGGCGCAGCAGAAACTCCTTGCCTGTTCGACGAAACCAGCCATTAACTCATTCCGCCAGCTTTGGCCCGAGTGGCACGTAGAGGACCCTCCAGCGACGCGCCTTCTCCGTCCAGGAGCACTTCACCAATCCGAAAAGCAGGGAGAGGTAGCTCCCGGGCTCGCCGACCACCTCCCCGGTGCTGTCGTAGGTGAACAGGCTCATGAGGCTCAGGTACCGTCCCTTTGGCCCCCGGCGATGGTGATACAGGCGCGAAACCAGCCTGGTCTCGCGCATCCCGCCGGGGTCGTGATGATACTGGAAGAGGTCGAAGAATGCACGATAGTTGCGCTTGAACCCTCTGGTGGGATCCGTCCAGCCGCGGCTGGCCACCCAGAAGCTCTTCCCGCCCGCTTTGCTTTGCTCCCACGTTGCGAGCGGCCACAACGTTACGCGCCGGGCGACCTGATCGGGCCCATCCTCACCGGCGTACACGTCGGTAAAATGCCAGTAGAACGGGGCCAGGATGAAGGACTCCTTGCGGACGCCCTGCGTCAGGGTGTCGATGTCGAGCCAGATCAGCGGCCAGAGTATCCTGCGACGCGTCCAGCTCCTGTCGGGATCCCGCGCCGTGGTTCGGTAGCGGGTGGTCCGCCAGTAGAACGGAAGGATGCGGAAGTAGTCCGATGTGGCGCCCTCATAGTCGGCCACCGCCGACCAGAGGGCGGCCCACCCGGTGGTGTCCTTGACCTCACGCGTATCCCAGGCCCTGCGGAAACCCAGGGTCGCGGTTCTGGCGGCGACCAGCTCGTCGCTTCTGTTCCAGCTCTTCACGGTGGCGTAGAAGGGGACGGCCACGAACACGGTGTGGTAGTAGTCGCCACCCCGATCCAACCGGCCCCAACGGAACAGTGGCCACAACAGGTCGTGCCTGACGTAGAGGCCCTTCTCATCCTCATCCTGTTGATAGACGTAGAAGGGCCAGAACCTGTACTGCCGCGCCCGGCCATCGGGCGTCCCGCCGTAGCCCAGGACGGGCCAGGGGAAGTCGTTGCGCACGTAGTCGCCCCGGCGGTAATGCGAGTAGAGCGGGAACAGGACGAAGCTCCAGGTGGGCCCCAGCACGTCGTGAGTGATGCCCGCCAGCGGGAACAGGGCCATGTAGGGCCCGTGCTCGGCGTCGTTGCCCCACCGCAGCAGTTGCAGGAAATGCGCATGCACGGAATGGCGCTCTTCCTTCGCCGACCAGGTCCTGTGGTAGCCGAACAGCGGGAAGAGCCTGTGGTGTGTTTCCCTGGCGCCACCACGGAAGGTCAGGCCGAGAGGCCACAGGTACTGCACCTGGAAGCGGTCTCCCGGGCCGGACTGTGCGTTGTAGAGCGGACGCAAGACGTGCCAGCTGTTGTCTTCGTCCGCGTGGTGCTCGAAGAAGGGATAGAGCACCTCCGTGGTTCGCAGCGTCTGCGGTCCATCGGGAGAGGGCACGCGGCGGACTTCATGGAAGTATACGGGCCACAGGTTAGCCCGCCCGGCAGCGCAGCCGGCGATCCCCGGCAGAAGGGCGATAAGTGCCAGTGCCGCCAGGGTGAGGCGCTCAGGTGCACCGGGAAGGGCACCACGCGAGGTGCCGCTTGCCGGCGGGTTACCTGTCCCGGGAACCGTGGACTCGCCGGCCGAACTCATCGAAGTGTGACGGACCAGTAGGCTTCGTCGAGGAACTGCCTCCAGGAGTAGTACTTCCTCCGGCGCAGCTTGAGGCGAATCATGGGGTTGAACTTCGGCTGGAATGGCCTGCGCGTCAGTCTCATGTCCGCCTCTCTGGGCGTGCGGCCTCCCTTCCTCTTGTTGCAGTCCGTGCAGGCACACACGACGTTGCTCCACTCGGTCTGGCCACCCAGAGATAGAGGGATGACGTGGTCAATGCTCAACTCCGAGGAAGAGAACTTCCGCCCGCAGTACTGACATCGGTTCTCATCCCGGGCGAAGAGGTTGCGCCGGTTCAGGCTGACGCGACGCTTCGGGAAGCGGTTGTAGAACAGCAGACGCACGATTCGGGGAACCGCAATGTCGAAGCTGATGGTGGAGACCCATTCGGTGTCCTCGTCCACCAACCCGTTCTTCCTCTTGAACTCGCTGATCTCCCGCCAGTTCTCGAAGTCGTACAGACCCATCCTGCCGTCCTCTATCTGCACCACCTCGGCCACGGCCTTGAACAGCATCCCAAAGGCACGACGCGCCGTGACGATGTGGACTGGCACGAAGGACCTGTTCAGCACGAGCACACTGGACTGGAGAGATGCCCTCGACATCTTTGCTTCCCCGCTGTAAGGCTACTTCGCCTGCTTGCGCATCCTACCCGGAATATAGGGGAAGAGCCGCGCCCAGGCAAGTGCTTTCCACGGCGCCGCCCTCCGGCGACCGGCGCCTTTTGACAGCAGCCCGAGGCGGGCCTACCATACGCATAACTGCATCCACCGGAGGGATCGAATGGACGAACTCCTCGGCAGGCTGAACTTCCAGGACGACCTCATCCCGGCCGTCATCGTAGAAGCCGACGGGCGGGTGCTTACGCTGTGCTACATGGATGAAGAGGCCCTGCGAAAGACCCTGGAGACGGAGCAGGTCCATGTCTTCCGGCGCTCGCGGGGCCGGGTGATGATGAAGGGCGAGACGAGCGGTCACGTACAGCGTGTCATAGAAATGCGCGTGGACTGCGCCGGCAACTCCCTGCTCTTCGTCGTGGAGCAGGAAGTGGCGCCTTGCCATGCGGGCTACCCGACGTGCTACTACCGACGTTACCTGCCGGAGCAGGACGCTCTGGAGGTGTGCGAGGAGCGCGTCTTTGATCCCGATGCGGTCTATGGAGGGTGATGGGGGAGAAACTGTTTGAAAAGGGTGGACGGGTTGTTATAATAGGGTAAGAAGCCGTGATTTCCGGGAAAATTGCGGGTACGCTCTTTCCTTTGCGGGAGATGGGTAGATGGCGAAAGAGGAGAGATATCTCAGCTACGAGCAGGTCCTCCAGGAGCTGCAGCTGAACCGCAGCCAGCTCAACGAGCTCATCCGCGAGGGCCGCCTCAAGGAGCACGTGGTCTCGGGCGAGACCAAGTTCCGGTACGTGGAAGTGATGGACCTGAAAGACCAGCTCGAGAAGCGGCCGACGGTCGTCGCCGAGGAAGAGGAGGCGGCGGAGCGCCCCACCGACGTGATGCCGGGCGTGGCAGCTCGTCCCAGCTCAGAGGAGCCCCCCACAGAGGTCCTGGAGGAGGCGGAAGGGGTCAGTGAGCGGGAGACCGACCTGCTGGAAGAAGCCCCCGCCGGCGCCGCCGCCGAGCGCGATACCGAGGTTCTGGAAGAGGAAGCGCCGGAGCTCGAGCTGGAGGTGGCCGAGGAGGGCGAGGAGGAACTCGAAAGACCCCTTGCCGAGGAATCCGTCGCCAGTGAATCCACCCTGGAGACAGAGCTCGACCTGGAGACGGTCGGTGCGGCAGAAGCGGAGGAGGCCGAAGAGGACTTCTTCGACTTCTCTGAGACGATGGAGGAGGAGTTCCGGCTGAAGGAAGAGGAAGAAGAGGAAGTCGAGGTCGAGGAAGCGCCCGAAGAAGAGGTGGCCGAGGTCGAGGCGGCTCTGAGTGACGAGGAAGAGGAGATCATTACCGACATACTGGAGCCGGCCGAGGAAGAGGTGGCCGAGGAGGACCTCCTCAGCGAGATCATGGAGATCGAAGAGGAGGCTGAGGAGCTTCCCGTCGTTGAGGAAGAGGAGATCACCGCCGACATCACCACCATGGAGGAGCCCACCTTCGAGCCGACCGAGCTGGAGGAAGGGCTCGAAGTGGGCGGTGAAGAGGAGGAATTCGGCGAGGAGTTTGAG
>JASFTU010000104.1:0-6687 GCA_050050635.1 Candidatus Brocadiaceae bacterium | reverse complement strand
GCGCGTGACCGAGTTCGACATTGAGTTGGACGACGAGCAGAGGAAGGCCCGCTTTCTGGAGGAGTTCTACAGGACCTGCTTCGCCCACCCCGCCGTCGAAGGAATCCTGATGTGGGGATTCTGGGAAGGGGCACACTGGCGGCCGAAGGCAGCACTCTGGAGGCGGGATTTCTCTCCCACGCCCGCCGCGCGGGCCTACCGAGAGCTGGTCTTCGACGAATGGTGGACGCGCTGGGAAGGCACTGCGGACGAGCGGGGTGAGTGCCGCGTGCCTGCCTTCTTCGGGCGCCACCGGGTCGAGGTGAACGGAGCTGCGCGAGAGATCGAGCTGCGGAAAGCAGATCAGGCGGTCGAGCTGACCTGCGCCGGCCCCGACCCCGGGGCATGGGCCGTGAGCAGGGCCGCAGCTGGCGAATGACGGTCCGCATCAGCGACCTCAGAGCCGGGGGGCACCGATGATCGTTGACGTCGACACCCACGGGACGTTCAGGCTCAGCGAGGGTTTCCTGGAACCGTACCGGGAGCGACCCGTGGACTGGGGATTCGGCGCGCTCTCGTGGGTGACCTACAAGCGCACCTACAGCCGCGACGGCGAACGGTGGTGGGAGACTTGCCGGCGGGTGATCGAAGGAATGTTCACCGTCCGGCGCGTCCACTGCCTGGAACGAGGCCTGCCCTGGAACGAGCAGAAGGCGCTCAGTTTTGCCCGGGAGGCCTACGACCGTCTCTGGCACTTCAAGTGGACTCCGCCCGGGCGCGGGCTGTGGATCATGGGCACGCGCTTCATGTACGAACGGGGCGGGGCGGCCCTCAACAACTGCGGGTTCTGTTCCACCCGGGACATTGACCACGACTACGCCGCCCCCTTCGTCTGGATGCTGGGCATGTCCATGCTGGGCGTCGGCGTCGGCTTCGACACGCGCGGCAAAGGCAAGCTGACCATCGGGAAGCCCGAGCGCGGCGACGAGGCCCACGCGATCGGGGATAGCCGCGAAGGCTGGGCCGGAGCGCTCCGGCGGTTGCTCACGGCCCACGTGGGAGAAGAGACCCTCCCGAGGGAGTGGGACTACTCCGCGATCCGCCCCCGGGGCGCGAAGCTGGAGAGCTTCGGCGGGCGGGCGAGCGGACCGCAGCCCCTGCGCAGGATGCTCACCGACCTGCAGGAGCTCTACGACGGCTACGCCGGCCGCAAGATTGACGCCCGGCTCATCGTTGACACGATGAACATCATCGGGCGCTGCGTCGTCGCCGGGGGCATCCGCCGCTCCGCGCAGATCGCCTTCGGCGAGCCGGATGACGTGCAGTTCCTCGATCTGAAGACCGACGAGGACAAGGTCAACGAGTACCGGTGGGTCTCCAACAACTCCATCTTCGCCGAATCGGGGATGGATTACTCCGACGTAGCGAGGCGCACGGCACGGAACGGCGAACCGGGCTATCTGTGGCTGGAGAACGCCCGTGCCTACGGCCGAATGAAGGACCCGCCCGACTGGGCGGATGGGGCGGCCGAGGGGAGCAACCCGTGCGTCGAGCAGACCCTCTGGGACCGGGAGCTGTGCTGCCTGGTGGAAACCTACCCGGCCCATCACGACACGCTGGAGGACTACAGGGAAACGCTGCGCATCGCCTACCAGTACGCCAAGACGGTGACCCTCGTGGCCACCGAGGATGCTCGCACGAACGCGGTGATGCTCCGCAACCGCCGCATCGGCTGCTCGATGACCGGCATCGTCCAGGCCATCAACCGGCTGGGCTACCGCCGGTTCCTCAACTGGTGCGACCAGGCCTACGACCACGTGCGCTACCTGGACCGCAAGTACTCGCACTGGCTCTGCGTGCCGCGGTCGCTGAAGATGACCTCCGTCAAGCCCTCGGGAACGGTCAGCCTGCTGGCCGGCGCCACGCCCGGCGTGCACTGGGCCCACGCCCCCTACTACATCCGCCGGCTGCGCGTCACCGAAGGCCATCCGCTGGTCGTTATGTGCCGGGAGGCCGGCTACGCCGTGGAGCCGGACGCCTACGCCGATAACACGATGGTGATCTCCTTCCCCATCCACATCGAGCACCTGGAGCGCGGCAAGGCCGACGTTCCACTCCGGGAGAAGGTCGACCTGGCCGCCCAGATGCAACGCTACTGGTCGGACAACCAGGTGAGCTGCACCGCGGAGTTCGATCCCGACAGCGAGGGAGATCAGCTGCCCGACATTCTGGCCGCCTACGAGGACCGGCTGAAGGCCATCGTCTTCCTGCCCTCCCGCGGCCACGGCTACGAGCAGCCGCCCTACGAGCAGATCAACCGAGAGGAGTACGAGGAGATAGTCGCGGGGCTGGAGCCCCTCACCGGAGAGCTGCGGCACGAGGAGGAGCTGGAGGCGCGGTTCTGCGAGGGCGGCGTCTGCGATATAGAGTGAGTCCACCGGGTGGGGCCCCCTTGCCAGGCCCTCGACTCTCGTCTAAGATAGCCGGCTTTCGGTGCGCCCAGACTCCCCTTACACCTCGAGGAGCACGAGCATGGCTTTCGCCCTCGAACCCGGGCAAACAGTCCTTTTCATCGGCGACTCGATCACGGATTGCGGCCGGCGCGGAGAGCACCATCCCCTCGGCGCCGGCTACGTGCGCATGGCCGTGGACCTCATGCGGGTCCGTTACCCCGAGCACGGCTGCCGCTTCATCAACACGGGCATCGGGGGCAACATCGTCCGGGACCTCTACGACCGCTGGACCGACGACTGCATCCGCTTCCAGCCGGACTGGCTGTCGGTGATGATCGGCATCAATGACCTCCACCGCTGGCTCTCTGCCAACCCGGACAGCTACGACGTGAAGGGCTACGAGGACTATTACCGCCGAATCCTGGACAGGGCGGCTGAGGAAACCGACGCCGAGTTGATCCTGATCACCCCCTTCTACATGTCCACCGCCGCGCCGGGCGAAGAGGAAGGCTGGCGCGGGCGCGTAATGCAGGTCCTGCCGGACTACCTTCGGACGGTCGAGCAGCTGGCCGACGATTACGGGGCGCGCCTGGTGGAGCCCCACGCGATGTTCCAGGAACAGCTCAAACACCACCGGCCCGACCATTTCGGGGACGAACCGGTGCACCCCAATGCGACGGGCCACCTGATGATCGCCCACGAGTGGCTCGGGGTTCTCGGCTGGTGAATCCGGCGGGCAGGCACGGGGGCCTGGCCCTACGATGGACTTGTGGCCTCGTTGCCGTTCCCGCCACCGGTTCGCCATGGAGCGCAGTGCCCGGTCGGTCCGCACGCCCGAAGCAGAGGCGATTGCGGTGGCCGGCGGGAAGTTGCCCAGCCGTCGGGACCGGGGGCGGACGCCGCGGCGCGCTCAGAGACGCTTCAGTTCGGCGACCACCCGGCGCGCCTTCTCGAAGGACACGGGCGGGGGAAGCACGCCGGCCGAAGTGAGGAAGATCTTGCGGCGGTCGGGGCAGTGGGACAGATCCTCGGCCACCGCCTCCACGATTCTCTCCGCGGGCTTCAGCCAGAGCGTGGCGTTGGTGCCCCCGATCAGCGCCTTGGACGGCATCCGCCGCCGGCCGTCGGCCAGCATGGTGTCCCCGACCGGTGGCGTGGTGAAGGCCTCGTTGGCTTGCGCGGGCAGTTGGTCGATCGTCTCCAGCAGATCGTTCAGCTTCCCGCACATGTGGTGCACAGCGATCACCCCGTGCTCCCTGATCAGGTTCCCGTACTCCCGCAGATGCGGCACGCAGAACTCCTCGAACATTTTGGGGCTGATCAGCGTGGTCGAGGTGTTTTCAGTCATCCAGAAGGTGTCCGCCGCCACGTGGGGCAGGAGGGCTTTCAGGTTGCGGACGCGGTCCCGGTGCATCAGGTCCACGACCTCGCGGAACAGCTCCGGATCGTCGTAGAGGAAGTAGGCCGTGTTCTCCGGCCCGCACAGATGCTCCACCAGGTTCATCAGTGGAGAGGGCCCTATGCCCGTCATCGTAACCGCGTCCTTCGCCTCGAGTTCCTTCTGGCGAACGGCCCATTCCCCGGCGTCCGAAGGGGGCACCGCGTACAGCGTGTCGGTGAACAGCCAGCGCAGCCGGCGGAAGTTCTCCAGACTGTCGGCCGGGAACCGGCTGGGATGCCAGCTTTCGGTGTATTCGTCGTACTTCTCCTCGCTGACCAGCTCGCCGTCCGGGGTCGCCATCACCCTTCGGCGCAGTCCGTCCTCCTCCGTCACAGACCAGTCCACGTGGGGGGTCTCCCGTTCGGCGCCGGCCCACGCCCCGAGCAAGAGATCGCAGCCCGCCGCCCGGAGCAGCTCCTCGCCGTCCATGCTGCGGTATGGCTCGGGCTGGGAGGACTTCCACGTCCGGTTTGACATCTTCAACCAGACGGGGAAACGGTCCACCTCCTCCCCGCGGAACGTCGCGAAGATGCGTTCCCGGTTGGTCATCGTTCCGGTCTCCGCCCCGGTGACGGCCTCCGTCATCTCATCTCCCCCGATCCACGTGGACTGAACTGCGGCGCCGGCCTGCCTACGGAGCTTATGCGCCGGGTTCGCTTGCTGTCAAGGGTTGACGGCCGCAACGCTTCTGGTTGTCCTCCGGGCGCTCGGCGGGGACAATCGCGAGCGTGACGGAGTTCGGTATGGGAGCGAAGATGCCGAATGACCTGCGACACTTCGGTTCAGCCGACGGCCCTCTGACTCGTCGCGCCTTCGTAAAGGCCCTGGGGCTGAGTGCGACATCCCTTGCCCTGGACCTCCGGTTGGCGGGCACCGAGGAGGAGGTCCTGGAGGTGCCCGTCCTGGACGGAGAGTGGTGGCAGATAGCGCCCAACGCGCCGGACGTGGGCAGGTGGAGCACCGGGAAGGAGAACGCGTGCGACTTCACCGTCTTCCGGGATGCCGCCGGGCGGTGGCGATGCATCGCCTGCATCCGGGGCACGAGCCACCACGGCAAACGCCTCTTCTTCCAGTGGGCCGCGGATCACCTCACGGACCGCGACTGGCAGCCGGTGGGCATCCTCGAGGCGCCGCGCGGCCGTCGCGGCAGGCCGCCGAAGCCCACCTCCGTGCAGGCGCCTCACGTCTTTCGCCACGCGGGCCGGTACTATCTCTTCTACAACAGCGGACCGGCCTTCTGCATGATCAGCGAGGACGGGAGACGCTGGCGACCCCACCAGAGCGTCGAGGGAGAACGCGTCTTCTTCCCGATGGGGCGCGACGTGTGCCTTTTCCACGACGAGGTGAACGCTCGTTGGATCGCCTACTACTGCGGGACGGCCCAGGTGGCAGGACAGAGGCGGGGTGCCATGGTGGCCCGGACGGCCCCGACGCCGGAGGGCCCGTGGAGTGAAGGCGAAGAGACCGTGCGGCTGGAAGGCAATCCCGAAAGCCCGTACGTTCTCAGGCGGGGCCACCACTGCTACCTGTGGCAGCAGATGAGCGTTATCCGTTCGGACGACCCGCTCGACTTCGACCGCCCGCTGGTCAACCACATGACCGGCCTCTGGTACAACGGCAAATGGGCGCCCGAGGTCATCCGGCACGATGGGGGTTACTACCTGGCGGGGTACGGCCGGGGCATCCACGTCGCCCCGATGAAGTGGGTGCAGAGGACCGCCGAGCAGGTCCGCCGATGGCGCAAGGAATGGCAGGAGTACCTCGCCGAGGAGCGGCGCAAACGCCGGGAGCGGGAACGCCGGCGCCGAGGGGCCGCCGAGGGCGAGTCGAACAGGTGAACCCGGCGGGCTGCCTGCCCCCGTTCAGCCGCCGAACCGTTCCCGGGCGTCCTCGATTATCTCTTCGGTGTGCCCGGTGCCGATGCGCGTGACACCGATCTCCCGGACCCTCAGGATCGCCTCGAGGTAGCCGACCCCGCCGGCCGCTTTGACCTGGACCTCCGGCGCCGAGTGTTCGCGCATCAGCCGCAGGTCGTGGTCGGTGGCGCCTTCGTAGGAGTATGTGCCATCCGGGCCCTTCACGTAGTTGTAGCCGGTGGAGGTCTTGACGAAGTCCACCCCGGCCCGGCTGCATATCTCGCAGAGCCGGATCTTGTGGCGGTCCTCGGGCAGCAGATCATTGGCGAAGATGACTTTGAGCACGACACCGTGTTCGCGCGTGATGGCGGCGACGGCCCGGATGTCCGCCTCCACGTAGTCCCAGTCCTCGCTGAGCACCTTGCCGACGTTGGCGACCATGTCCACCTCCTGCGCGCCGTCCTCGATCACCCGACGCGTCTCGGCTGCCTTGGTCTCGGTCGGGCTGTTGCCGTGCGGGAAGGAGACGACGGTTCCCACGCGCACGTCACTTCCCGCCAGGATCCGGGCGGCCATCTTCACTGCATAGGGCTTCACGCAGACCGTCGCGCAGTTGCAGCGCATGGCCAGCTCGCACCCCTCCCCCAGCTCCGCGTCCGTCAGGGCGGGGTGCAGCAGGGAGTGGTCGATCATCTTCGCTATCTCGGTCACCTTGTCCATCGCCCATCCTCCGCATGCAATCATTCACCGTCGCGCAGCTTCCATGCCTGAGTCGCCGAGGCACCCTCCGTTCGTCTCGATCACTTCCCTGTAGAAGTCGGCACTGTCCTTCGGCGTCCTGGCCAGCGTCTGGTAGTCGGTGTGGACGAGCCCCACCCGGATCCTGTAGCCGTAGGCCCATTCGAAGTTGTCCATGATCGTCCAGTGGAAGTAGCCCTCGACGGGCACGCCCTCGTCG
>JASFTU010000103.1:0-6711 GCA_050050635.1 Candidatus Brocadiaceae bacterium | reverse complement strand
GAGCCCGTTCGCATGGACCTATCCGGTCGAACTGGGCGGTGACTACCTCGGCTACCTGGTCACACCGCAAGCGTGGGAGGAGGGCGGCTACGAATCCCTCATCGCCCGCAGCGCCAGGCCGTCGCCTGAAGGGGTCTCGCTCATGGTGGATGAAGCACTGGACATGTTGAGGCGACTGCATTCCGAGGGAGCCGCGGGGTGAAGACACCGGCGTCGCCGTGGTGGGACGGTCGCGCGGGCGGGGGTCGCAGGTGCAGCTTCGCCTCCCCGCTGCAGATAGGCCGGTCAGGCTCACGCATCATTCACGAATGCCCTTCCTGGCCTTACGCCATCCGCTGGGGCAGACGCCCTCGGCTTCCCGGAACACGCGTGAGAAGTAGAGAGAGTCACTGAAGCCCACTTCGCGGGCCACTTCACCGATCCGCAGACTCGTGCGCTCCAGCAGGAACCGGGCATTCTCGATGCGCACTCGCCTGAGGTAACGCATGGGCGGCACTCCCATCTGGGCAGAGAAGACGCGCGAGAAGTGGCTGGGGCTCAAGTGAGCGGAATCGGCAACGTCGGCGAGCATGATGGTGGGGTCCCTGTACTGCCGCGCCATGAACTCCAGGGCCAGACGCACTGACTCGGGCCGGGCGGGCAGTTCGCGCCGTCCGCCGCACCCCAACTCCTCCAGCACGACGGCCAGCAGCTCCAGCAACGCGGCTTTGAGCTTCAGGAACACGGGCACGGGCAGGTCCGGCTTGAGCGAGGGCTCGTAGGCGGGAGGTCCCAGAATGTAGTCGGGCATCGGTGCCCCCGCCGTTCTGCAACGCAGTGAGGCGGACTGGAAGGCATTGGTGAGCCTGCCGGGCTGCTCAACAAGGGCAGTGGCCACTACGGGGCGTTGCTGCAGGATCTCCAGGCCCGGGATGCCGGACACGTCGAAGAACACGCACCACGTCATGGCATCCTCATTGACCGATGATTCATTGCCGAAGTGCACTGTGTGGGCCGCAAGGGCGTTGGTCGGCAGAGAGACCTGCCGGTCGCCCACGCGCAGCCAGTCGAACTTCCCCCGTGTTACGAGGGCAAGCTCCAGGTGGGGTGCAGGGGGGTTCCTGAACCGGCTGCCCGCCATGCCCAGGAACGGAATGGGAGGGACCTCCTCCGATTCGGCCCAACGGGCAAGCTGTTGCAGGCAGGCGCGAACATCCTCCATATCTTTGCGAACTATGTCCATCGCGGCGATGCTTCTCCCGTTGCCATACTCCGAGTCCTCCGGTACATTAGCAAGCGGTCGTCAGCACCCTCGGGGTGTTTCGGCCCACTCATCTTAGGCAATGCCGCGCCATGGCGCAACGGCAGCCGGGCGTTCAGGCGCAAAGAAACTGCAGGTATGTTTCCGGAGCCGGCTCCCCCTGGCAGCCAGCCCCGGCGGGAGCACTGCCGACCCGTCACTGCGAACCTGGACGGAGGAAGCGAGGTAGAGCCAATGCCAGACACACTTGCGTTGCGCGGCGGTGACCGAACCGTGCCGGAGGACCTGATCAAGCCGTGGCCGCACATTACAGAGGCGGACCGCAAAGCGGTCCTGGAGGTGTTTGAGGCGCCGGCGAAGGTCGGCGCACCGGGACAGAGCGATCAGCAGCGCATCCAGGCCGAGGGGCTTGCCCGGGAGTGGGCCGAGTACATGGGCGTCAGGTACTGCATTCCCGTCAACAGTGGGACGGCGGCCCTGCACATGTGCGTGGCCGGGGTGGGCATCGGACCGGGCGACGAGGTTATCCTCCCGGCCTTCACGTTCTGGGCCAGTGCGGCGGCGGTGCTGCACCACAACGGCATCCCCGTCTTCGTGGACATCGACCCGCGGACCTACTGCATCGATCCGGGCCTCATCGAAGGGGCCATCACGGAGTACACCAGAGCGATCATGCCGGTGCACATCCACGGCATGCCGGCCGACATGGACCCCATCCTGGAGACTGCAGAGAGGCACGGCCTGGCCGTCATCGAGGACGTTGCCCAGGCACACGGGGCGCGCTACAAGGGGCGCCTGTGCGGGTCGATGGGCGACGCGGCAGGTTACAGCAACCAGGCGTCCAAGACGCTCAGCAGCGGCTGTCAGGGCGGGCTCTTCACCACCGATGACGAGGTAGTGTATGCACGGGCGGACCGCCTGCAGTACTTCGGCGAACGGGTGATACCGGGGCGGGAGCGCCAGGACCAGGAGTACAACGCCCTGGGACTCGGCTGGATGTACCGGGGCGACATGTTCTCCCAGGCGTTCGTCCGCAGTCAGCTGAAGCGTCTGGATGAGTACAACGCCCTGCGCGTGCGCAACTGCGAGTTCCTCACGCAGCACCTGCACGAGGTCCCCGGCGTGGAGACGCCGTTCGTGCCGGATGAGTGCGAACACGTCTACTACAACTACGTGGTGGGGTTCGACCCGTCGGCGCTGGGTCTGGATGTCTCCCCCCGCTCCTTGAGAGGCAAGGTGCAGGAGGCGCTGAAGGCGGAGGGGGTGCCCGTCGGCCTCTGGCAGCGGCGCACGGTGCCGGCCCAGGACATCTTCCAGAACCCCATCGGCTACGGCAAGGGCTGCCCGTGGAAGTGCCACGGTCGGGAGGTCAACTACAACCCGGACAACTACCCCGTTGCGAACGCGTTCCTCGACTCGCACCTCTATGTCTTCGACGTCAATCCGCCGAACGACCTGGAGCTAATGGGGCTCTACGTCGAGGCGTTCCGGAAGGTGATGGCCGGGCTGGACCAGATCCTCGACTGAGCGACGCGGACGGCGACAGGACGTGGTCCCTCGGGGCGAACCGGGCGGACTGAAGGGCTCACCCGGGTGTTGCGGCGCGTGGGGGTCTGAAGCAGGCCGCAAGGTGGGCTTCCGTGGCCGGCCCCGTCTCGGCGGCGCCCGCGTCAGTCTGAACGCCGCGAGGAAGGTGCGGCGCCGGAAGGCCATTGGAGGTGGATGTGCCTTGCCGGACCCGACCCGTCGTTGCGTGCTCAGGTGAGCTTCGCGGCCAGTTCCGCCACCAGTCCGGCGTTCTCGTCCCGGTCCGCCACGTTACGGTTCTCCGCGGCGTCCACCTCGTGGTCGTAGAGCATCCGCGCCGTCACCTCCCCCTCGGCGTCGGTCCACTGGGTGTAGAGGTAGCGGTCGGTGCGCACGGAGTCACCGGCTTTGTAGCGGCTGAACGCGGCCCCTTTCCATTCGGCAGCGCCCGTCCCGAGCAACGGCACCATGCTCGTGCCGTCCAGATGGTCGGGCAGCGGCAGCCCCGCCAGCTCGCAGAGCGTGGGGTAGATGTCCACGAACTCGACCAGTTCACTGCGCGTCACTCCCCCGCCCATTCCCGCATACCGCACGATCAACGGCGCGTTCAGCGAGGTGTTGAAGTTACAGTGTTTGCACCACAGGCCGTGTTCGCCAAGCTGCCAGCCGTGGTCGCCCCAGAGCACCACGATCGTGTTCGGCGCGAGGCCCAGCCGGTCGAGCTCCTCCAGCAGCCGCCCCACCTGCGCGTCGGTGTAGCTGGTGGCCGCGTAGTAGCCGTGCACCATGGAGCGGGCCAGATCCTCGGAGAGCGGGCCTTCGGCGGGGATGCCCAGGTAGGCGCGCAGCTCGCCCCAGTTGTGCAGTGCGTCGGGGGGCGCATCCTCCGGCGGGTACGGGTTGTCGGCCAGGTCCACCTCTTCGCGCCGGTAGTAATCCCAGTAGCGCTTCGGCGCGTTGAAGGGCAGGTGTGGCTTGAGGAACCCCACGGCCAGGAACCAGGGCTCGTCGCCCGTCGCCAGCCGACCCAGATGGTGCACAGCGCGCTCGGCGGTCTGACCGTCGAAGTAGGCGTTGTCCGGCACGTCGGCGCACTCGTACGGTCGTCCCACATCCCCCTGCTCCGGGGCGGGCTTGCTCTCCTCCAGCAGGTAGTTGCGCCAGTCGCCGTCCTTGGTCCGTGGTCGCCAGGGCTTCTCGCTCCAGCTCCGCTCCGCGCAATCGCTCAGGTGGTGGAACACCTTCCCGTCCGAGAGCGCCACGTAGCCGTGTTCGCGGAAGTGCTGGGGCAGCGTCCGGGCATCCGGCAGGTCCCGGTCCGCCCACGTCTTGTAGTCCACGAAGCGGTCTCGCGCGGGTCGCACGCCGGTCAGAAGGCTGGCGCGCGAGGCCCCGCAGACGGGCACCTGGCAGTAAGCGCGCTCGAACAGGACGCCTTCCGCCGCCAGCCCGTCGATGTTGGGGGTAATCATCTGGCTCCGCCCGTAACAGGCGAGCTGTGGGCGTAGATCATCGACGACGATGAACAGCACGTTCGGTTTCTGGTTCGGCATCGCGTCCTCCCCGGGATCAGTGCTCGCCCTTCCTCCGCCAGCCGGACACTGCCGGCGCAACGGGGCCAGTGCACAAGTTTACCTGCCACGGGCGGCCCGGCAAGGTCGGACGCCCCGCAGGTGAGCCCCGTGCGGTCGCCCGAGCCCTCACGGACGGACGTTGGGCTGTCCCCTCCGCACAGAAACGGCGGAGAAGACCAGCAACTACCACGCGACGACTTGCGCCCTGACGCCACTGCGAATAACGTGTCGCGAGACCCCCGCGGGACCCGCTGGAACGACTCAGAGAAGCCATCGCAGGAACCGGAGACGGCCGTGACCGAACAGAGAGCCAGCGTCATCATCGTGCAGACCGACAGCCAGGACGGACGGGCCATGGGCTGCATGGGCCATCCGGCCATGCAGGGCGTCACGCCGAACATGGACATGCTGGCCGAGCGGGGCGTGGTGTTCCTCAACACCTACTGCAACAACCCCATCTGCTGCCCGTCGCGGGCCAGCATGTTCAGCGGCCGCTTCACCCACCACTGCGAGGGATGGAACAACTACAAGGGCCTCGAGCCCGGCGACTCGACCTTCCTGGAGCGGTTCGAGGACGCGGGCTACCGGGTGAAGACCCTCGGCAAGACCGATTACGTCTCCGGGCACCACACCGTCCGCGCCCGCGTGACCCCCTGGACACGGGCGGCCGACATCCGACGGCCGGAGTACCGCATGCCCGCTCCGGAGGTAATGGACGACGAGCGCGAGCGGGTGGCGGAACACGACTGGCGGAACGTGGATGGGGCCGTCGAGTGGTTGACCGAGCATGCGTCCGACCACGAGCCGTTCCTCCTCTACCTCGGCCTCAATCAGCCCCACCCCCGCTTCCGCACGTCGCGGCGCTACCTGGACCGGATAGATCCCGACGCCGTGCGCCTGCCACCGCCCGACGAGTCGAGCCACCCGGTGATGGAGCTGATGCGCCTGAAGAAGAACTGGATGCACGGCCTGGACGAGGAGACGGTGCGGCTGGTCCGGCGGATCTACTTCGGGATGATCGCGGAGGTGGACGCCATGCTCGGGCGGGTGCTGGAGGCCGTTGGGCGGACGGGGCTGGCCGGGAGCAGCTACGTGTTCTTCACCAGCGACCACGGCGAGATGAATATGGAGCACGACCAGTTCTATAAGATGTGCCACTACGAGCCGTCGGCCCGGGTTCCGCTCATCGTCAGCGGGCCGGGAGTGGCAGGGGGGCACCGTGTGGAGACGCTCACGTCCCTGATCCACATCCATCCCACCCTGACGGACATCGCCGGCCTGCCGCGCGCCGAGGGTTTGGACGGGCAGTCTCTGCTGCCCGAGCTTGGCGGCGACAGCCCCGCGCGTCCCGATCGCGCGTTCGCGGAGTTCCACGGCACCACCAGCCGGACCGGCGCCTTCATGCTGCGGCTCGGCGGCTGGAAGTACGTCGCCCATCCGGGCTTCGCGCCGCAGTTGTTCGACCTCGAGGAGGACCCCTGGGAGGTGCGGGACCTGGCAGAGAGCCGCCCGGAAGTGGTCGCCAACATGGACTCAGCTCTGCGCGATATCGTGGACTACGAGGGCGTGGACGCGCGGGTGAAGGAGTACGATCGGCAGAGCTTCCGCCACTGGCGCCAGGGGCAGATCGACGCCGGGACGTACCGCCGGACGATGGCCCGCATCTTCAGCGGCTGGGACGGAGTCGATGCCGCCGAGGCCGACCCGTGGACCGAAGAGGACGAAGGACGCATCCGGGCCTGGCTGGAGGGCGCGGAGCCGGCGTAGCGCCGGCGGATTGCGCGCGTTATGCGCCGCGGCGCTTACTCCTCCGTGGGCCGTTCGAGCACGCTCTGGCGAAGCCATCTGCGCAGGCGGACCCGCTCCGGTGCGGGGAATCCGTGGCCGACCCCTGGCATCAGAGCGTGATGGACTTCGGCGCCGGCCTCGCGAGCCCTGTCGCGCACGCGGGTGAGCCAGCGTCCACTCTCCTCCCCCTGCAGGAGCAGTAGCGGCCGGCCGGACAGCGCCTCGTACTGCTCGAGGTGACCACCGCCCTCTATGAAGAAGAACGCCCGGACGTGCTCCAGCAGTTCCGCCGGCCGGGTGTTGAGCAGCACCGCAGCGGTGTTGGCGCCGTTGGAGAAGCCGCCCATGGCGCTGTGGCTCGGATCGACGTTGGGCACGACCGCGTGCAGCTTCTGAAGCATCACCCGATAGGCCTTCCAGATCACGTCGGCGTCGTTGTCGATGAAGAGCCGACTCCATCGGTTCCTGTCGTTCAACGGCGCTATGCTCTCCTTGAAGAGGGGCATGCGCGCGCAGACGAAGTCCCTGCCCTCGGTGATGGCGGGCCCCGGGGCAGCGGTGCCGCCGTTGCCTCCCGAGCCG
>JASFTU010000102.1:0-6736 GCA_050050635.1 Candidatus Brocadiaceae bacterium | reverse complement strand
GCAGGAGCAAATGGGGTAAGTGTAGTTCCGACCAGGGGGCAATGTTATGGTCACGGATCCCGTATGCAGCATGACCGTTGACCCGGAAGAAGCCGCCGGGGAGAGCGAGTACGAAGGGCGCACGTTCTACTTCTGCAGCGAGCAGTGCAAGGAGCGGTTCGACGCCGACCCGGAGGCGTTCCTGCAGGGACCGAGCGCCGAAGGAGGAGAGGACGCGGGAACGGACGGGCCGACCAAGTCGGGGGATGGAAGCGCTTCGGTCGTCCTGTCGCTCCAGGGGATGAGCTGCGCCTCGTGCGCGAGGACGATTGAGGGAGCCCTGGGGCGCGTGGAGGGAGTCGGCGAGGCGTCGGTGAATTTCGCGTCCGAGACGGCGCGGGTGCGCTACGATCCGGAGCTCACGGGACGGGAGGCCCTGGTGGGGGCCGTCCGTGACGTGGGCTACGACGTCGCCGAAGAGGGTCGGCGTTGCGTGCTGGCGGTAGGGGGCATGAGCTGCGAGTCGTGCGCTCAGACGATCGCGGGAGCCCTGCGGGGGCAGGAAGGGGTGCTGGAGGTCAGCGTGAGCTATGCCGCCGGCGAGGCGCGCGTGCGCTACGACCCGGAGCGGGTCTCCCCGCAGCAGATGGTCCGGGTCGTGGAGGATGTCGGTTACGCCGCCGAGGTCGGCGAGGCCGGGGCCGACGAGAGCGTCCGGGAGATGCGCCGCGCCAGGAAGCGCATGATCCTGGCCTGGGCCATCACCGGCCCAATCGTGGCCGTCATGATCCCGTTCATGGTGGCCTCGGAGGCACTGCGAGCATACCACCTCTACTACGAGTGGGCGGTCGTTTTGCTGGCGGTGCCCGTTCTGGCCGTGGCCGGTTTCCAGACCTACCGCAGTGCACTGAAGAGCCTTGCCCACCTGTCGGCCAACATGGACGTGCTGATCATGCTGGGCAGCGGCTCCGCCTTCGTCACCGGGCCGCTGAGCCTTGCCAATCTGGGCATCTACAACTACGCCGGCGTGGGGGCGATGATCATGGCGTTCCACCTGACCGGTCGCTTCGTGGAGGCACGGGCGCGGGGGCGTGCCAGCCAGGCCATCCGGAAGCTGCTGGAGCTGGGGGCAAGGACGGCCCGCATCCTGCGGGACGGCGAGGAGGTCGAAGTGCCCGTGGAGGACATCGAGGTGGGTGACGTCATGGTGGTCCGTCCGGGGGAGAAGATACCCACTGACGGCGTCGTCGTGGACGGCGTCAGCTCCGTGGACGAGTCGATGGCCACGGGCGAATCCGTGCCCACCACCAGGGAAGAAGGTGACGAAGTCATCGGGGCAACCGTCAACCAGGAGGGGGTCCTCAGGGTCGAGGCGACCCGGGTCGGCCAGGAGACCTTCCTCGCCCAGGTGGTGAAGATGGTGCGCGAGGCTCAGGCGTCCCGGGTGCCCATCCAGGCCTTTGCCGACCGGGTGACGGCGTACTTCGTGCCGGTCGTGATCGGGCTCGCCCTGGTGACGTTCGGCGCGTGGCTGGTCTTCGGCGACGCGCTTCAGCAGTGGGCCACCTATGCTGCGAAGCTGCTCCCGTGGGTGAACCCGGACCTCGGCGCGGTCTCGCTCGCCGTGTTCGCGGCCGTGGCGGTGCTCGTCATCGCGTGCCCGTGCGCCCTCGGGCTTGCCACGCCGACCGCCCTTATGGTGGGCAGTGGCATGGGTGCACAGAACGGCATACTGATCCGTTCGGGCGAGGCGATCCAGACCATGAAGGACGTGACGACCATCGTTTTCGACAAGACCGGCACGCTCACGAAGGGGCAGCCGGAGGTGACCGACGTGGTGGCTCTGGGGGATGCCGGTCAGGAGGAGGTGCTCAGATGGGCTGCCTCCGTGGAGCGGGGCAGCGAGCATCCCCTCGCACGGGCCATCCTGCGCCGGGCCGAGGAGTCCGAGATCGATCTGGTGGACGCCGAGGAGTTCGAGGCTGTGACCGGCAAAGGCGTCCGCGGCGTGGTCGCCGGCCGGGCCGTGCTGGTGGGGACGGCCGCACTCATGGAGGAGGACGGCCTCGACCCGAGCGTCGCCGAGGACGCCAGAGCACGCCTCGAGGCGGAAGCCCGGACCACGGTGCTGATCGCGCTGGGAGGGCGTATCATCGGCGCCGTCGGCATTGCGGACACGGTGAAGGAGGGCGCGGCTGAGGCCGTGCGCCAGCTCAAGGAGACGGGCTTTGAAGTCGCCATGATCACCGGCGACAATGAGCGGACTGCGCACGCCATCGCCGAACGGGTCGGCATCGACCGTGTGCTGGCGGAAGTGCTGCCCGACCGCAAGGCCGAGGAGATCCGGCGGCTGCAGGAGGAGGTGGGCTACGTGGCGATGGTGGGCGACGGCATCAACGATGCCCCCGCACTGGCCCAGGCGGACGTGGGCATAGCGCTGGGCACAGGGACCGACATCGCGATCGAGAGCGGCGACATCACTCTCGTGCGCGGCGAACTGAGCGCCGTGGTGAGCGGCATCAAACTCAGCCGCGCCACCTTCCGCAAGATAAAGCAGAACCTGTTGTGGGCCTTCGGCTACAATGTGGTGGCCATTCCGGCCGCGATGCTTGGTCTGCTCCACCCGCTCATCGCGGAGGCAGCCATGGCGTTTAGCTCGGTGAGCGTCGTCACGAACTCGACCCTGTTGCAGCGGGCCGACGTCCGCGTCGACTGAGGAGTGACCATGACCATCGACGTGCACACTCACGCGTTCCCCGACGAGCTTGCCCCCAGGGCTGTGGAAGCCCTGAACTCCGAGATACCCCGCGAAGCGTGGGCCGTGCTCGACGGCACGGTCTCCGACCTGGTCCGCTCCATGGATGAGGCGGGGATCGAGCGCAGCGTGATATGCTCGGTGGCCACGGCGCCGAAGCAGGTCGAGCCGATCCTGCGATGGTCACTGGAGGTCGGCGACGGACGCGTCATCCCGTTCGGCTCGGTGCATCCGGACTGTGCCGATCCCGCCGCAGAAGCCCGCAGGATCGCCGACGCCGGCCTGCGGGGCATCAAGCTCCACCCGCAGTACCAGGAGTTCGCCGTGGACGAACGGCGGATGTGGCCGCTGTACGAGGCCGTCGCGGAGACCGACCTCATCCTCACCTTCCACGCCGGACGCGACATTGCGTTCCCGCCGGACGACGACCGGGCTGCCCCTCGGCGCATCCTGGCCGTGCATCGGGATTTCCCCACCATGCCCGTGGTGGCAGCGCACATGGGGGGCTGGAAGATGTGGGACGAAGTACTCGCCACGCTGGCCGGCACGGACGTGTACTTGGAGACCTCTTACACCTTCGACACATGTGACGGCGGGTTGATCGAGCGGATACTGGAAAGCCACCCGCCGGAGCGCATTCTGTTCGGCACGGACAGCCCGTGGCGGGGTCAGAAGGAGACACTTGAGCTGGTCCGGGAGGCTTTCCCCGATCCGGACGCGCGCCGGCTGGTGCTGGGAGAGAACGCGCGCCGACTGCTGGGGATCGACTGACGTGCTCCGCTGCTGACTCGCTTACCTTCCGCTTGCCGTCCGCCACAGCGGACGGATCTTGATCACGCCTCCGGAATCCTGGGCGACGTACATGAAGCCCTCGCGATCCGTGGTGAGCCCTTCCTGGTTGGCGCCGGGGAACGCCCAACACCTCAGCGCGCGCCCCTCTGCATCCATCTCAATCAGCATGTTCTGCGCGTCGCTGACGGCGAACAGGTGTCCGGTGTGCTCCTGGTAGTGCAGGGCGCCGATGTCGATGACGCCGGGCGGGAACCACTTGAGGACGCGGACGGGCTCCGTCGACGCGGAACCGAGGGGAAGCTCGACTTGGACGATGAGGGACCGCTCCCTGCCGGGTTCCTCGGTGAAGCTCTGGTTGGCAACGAAGAACGTGCCCCCGTGCGGGTGGCCGGGCTCCGGCACGAAGCAGATGCCCTCGATGCCCTGGCCGCCCGGCTTGAACAGCTCCTCGCCGTCCGCCCAGCGCGGGATGGTGAACTGCCGCATGACGGAGAAGCCCTCCGGGTCGATCTCCAGAATGCGTTCTGCACCCTCCACGGCCACGTACAGCAGGCCGGTCCGGGGCACGACTGCCAGGCCCTCCAGGTCCGCCTTCGGTTGAAGGGACCGCTGGCGCAGCATCTGGCCATCCGTTGTCATTTCGCAGATGTCACCCTCGTCGCCCACGACGAATAGCGTGCCGCGCGCGGCGTGGAACACGATGCCGGAGGGCTCGTTGAAGCCGCTCTCCTCGATGTCGCCGACCCACTCGTAGCGGAACGCCAGACCCGACGGGGCCGACGCCGGCGCTTTCTGTGGAGGTCCGCAGTTGCAGACCCAAACGCAGAGGCAGACCGGCAGGAGCGCAAGTGATGCACGGCGGGCCACATAGGGCATGTGATCTCTCCTGTTATGTCCGACCGTCGTACGGCCCCCGCCAAAGGCAGGACCGGCTCGTGTGCGGACGGGAAGGACCGAAGGTATACCACATGACGGCCGCAGATTCGAATGCTCGGGTGAGAAAGGGGGCACTTGCCGTCGACGGTGCCCCGGGGTAAACTTGATACCAGGGGTAGTTTGATGTCGAGAGTACCTGCGTCCATCCGTGGACGCACTTTTTGCAGAGGGGGCTCCCAATGGCCAAAGACGAGGGGCACACTGTCTCCCGTCGTGGGTTCCTGAAGAAGGCGGCGCTGGGCACACTCGCGTTCAGTTCGGTCCCGGCGCTCATCGGATCTCGTCGGGCGGAAGCCTACGAGCCCGGCGCGGAGATCCATCCGAACATCAGTCCGTTGCGCGTGGTGGGCCTGCGCGATCCGCGCATGACCACCCGGCAGAGCCTCAATACCGATTGGTCGGTGCGCGACCCCATGGTGGCCACGCAGGTCGTGCACGACAACATGGACCGGCTGGCGATGGCCCTCGTCCAGGAGAACAGGGCGGCCGACGCCTGGAAGGGCGTTTTCCTGAAGCCGGCCGGGAAGAGCTGGAGCGACGTGGTCGTGGCCATCAAGACCAACCAGATCGCCCAGCAACGGACGCGCAGTGCGGTTATGAGCAAGATCTGCCACGTGCTGACCGAGACGATGGGCGTGAGTGCATCCAATATCCACATCTACGATGCCTGCCATGGCCGCAGCATGTCGGGCAACCCGTGGGTGGGCCTGCCGGAGGGCGTCCACCAGGCCAGCAGGTGGGGCGGCTACAACGTGAAGACGAAGGTTCCCGCTCCCTACTTCGGCGGCCAGAGGACCTCGGAGTGCCTCGATCGGCTGGTGCAGGGCAAGGTGGACATCCTGGTGAACGTGGCCCTGTGCAAGGGACACGGCGGCCAGTTCGGTGGCTTCACGATGAGCATGAAGAACCACTTCGGCACGTTCAACCCGCGTCCGTCCCACGGTGCCGGGGGCGGCGCCGACTACCTGATCGGCATCAACAAAGCGCCCGAGATCCTCGGAAGCATCGACCCCAAGACCGGCAACGTTCTGTTCCCGCGCCAGCAGTTGTGCATCATCGATGCCCTGTGGGCCAGCGAGCCGGGGCCGGGTGGGCTGCCCACGCACCAGCCCAACGCCATCCTGATGGGCACCTTCAACCCCGTCCTGGATTACGTCGCGGCCATGCGGCTGCGCAAGGACATGATGGGCTGGCGGGTCAACGAGAACGTGGCGAAGCGCTTCCTCAGTGAGTTCGGAGTCAAGGAGGGCGAGCTGCCGAACGGCGGCCGGATCGTGGACGCTGCGCAGTGGCCGGCGTGACCGCTCGAACGAGTCAGCTCACCTTCTGGCGGGCGATGTCCAGAAGGTCGGACAACGCGGTGGTGGCCACACAGATGGACGTGTCGGCGGCTCCGTAGTAGACCTTCACCTGGCCGTCTGGTTCCACCACGGAGGCCGAGGGGAAGACCACGTTGCCCACGTCCCCGATGCGTTCGTACTCCGCCCGTGGCGCGAGGACGGGGATGAGACTCCGGCCGATGACGACCGATGGGTCGTCCAGGTCGAGCAGAACCACGCCCGCGCGGTAGATGGGGCCGCCCGAGGTCATCTTCACGCCGTGATAGATCTCCAGCCATCCCTCATCCGTCTCGATGGGGACGGTTGAGCCGCCGACCCGATAGGAATCCCAGTAGCCGGCCCGCGGGCTGATGAGCACGCGTGAGTCGCCCCAGTGCTTCAGGTCCCTGGAGAAGGAGACCCAGATCCGCCCGACGTCCTCTCCGATGGGACGGTCCAGACGGACGTAGCGGTCCCTGATCTTCCGGGGGAACAGCAGCCCGTCCTTGTTGCCCGGCTCGCCGATAAGCCCGAGTCTTTCGTAGTCCACGAAGTTCTCGGTCCTTGCCAGGGCCATGCACGGGCCACAGCCGCTGAACGCCGTGTAGACGATGTAGATCGTGCCTTCCAGAACCGTGATGCGGGGGTCCTCGATGCCGGCCACCTCGTACTTCTCCATCGGTCCGTACTTGCGGGGCTCCATCACGGGCAGGCGTTCCATCTCGAATTCGTGGCCGTCCTCGCTCCGCCCGAGCGCGAAGACCGAGTGGCCGTGCTGACCCTCCACCCGGAGAAGGATCACATAGGTATCGTCCATCTTGACGACCGATCCGTTGAACACGGTGTTGCAGGTGAAGGGGATGTCGCTGGCACGGATGATGGGGTTCCCCTCGTATCTGCTCAGCAAGTCCCTTCCGGCCAGCTCGGACATGGTCAGTCCTCTTCCTGCGGTGGC
>JASFTU010000101.1:0-6747 GCA_050050635.1 Candidatus Brocadiaceae bacterium | reverse complement strand
GAGCACGAGACCCGGTTTCGTCTCAGGGACCTTGCAAGGGACTGCTACCTCAGCTTCGGTCTTCGCGGGGACTGTCCTGACGGATTCAGAGAAACTGCCATACAGGCCGCCAAAAGGAGACTTCTTCTCGACGATCTCAGGATCGTTCACCGCCACATAGCACCCAAGTGGCCGCTCCGTACTGGTTTTGTTTCGGACGGTCACGAGAAGCATGTTCCCCGTCTCTTCGGAGTGGGCCATCCGGGCACCTATGGCATCGAAGTGCATGTTAGGGCCACGGGCTACTTCAAGCTGGTCCTCAACAGGTTCAGGCGTGGCAAGGGGGAACGGCTCCACGACAGCGACGGTTGCTTCCGCCCGGTCACGGTGTGTCGGCAGACGCTGGAGCGGGAGCACCCGAATCCGGAATCTCGTCGGCTTCTCAACTGAACCGAGCGGCACGAAAGTGTCCACCAGGCGCTTCTGGCGGGGGTCCAGTGTGTAGCACACTCGCGTCTGGGCGTTGCCGGGACCTCTGCGGAGGCTTTCCGACCGATAGTCCACTACTACATACAAAGAGTCGGCTGTCAGATTCTCCAGCGGCAGTTGGATCCGTGCGACAGGCCAGAGCCCCAAATCCCAGGGGACTCCGTAGCGCGGAGGGCCGACCAGGGAGAGCTCTCCCACGGACAGTTCTCCGCGCCATTCCTTCGGGACGGTCACCTCGTAGGTGCGCACATCAGGTTCCTCCTGGGCTGCCGCGGCTCCGCCGAACGTCAGGCTCACGGGCTCTCCCCGGTAGGTGAACTCCGAGGTCAGCCGGAAGCCGCCGTCCAGGGAGGTGTATCGAAAGGTGCCGCCTGTGGCGGGATCTTCGACCTCCTTCAGCGCCTGCTTTCCATCGCGAACGAGCGCGACGCCGGCCCCGAGCATGGCCCAGTGAACCCTCAGGTGGAACTCCTGCCCCGGCACCTTCCGGACGATGGGCAACCACATCCCGGCAAGTGGGTTGCTGCTCTGCTTCACCTGCCGGCCGAAAGCCGCGTACTTCTCTCCGGCTTCGGAGGGAGGCAGTGCTGCCAGGCGGGCGGCTTCCTCGTAGTGCTTTTCCGTCTCCTGCAGCCAGGAGATCATCTGCGCCCGGTCCGGCCGTTCGGGCAGGTCCATCCCGGAGATCATGTCTTCCCAGCCGGGCGGCTGGATTCCCTCTTCCAACCGGCGACGCAGGGGGGTTATGAAGTGCGCCTTCTCGGCAAGGAACACGTTGTGGACAAGTTGCCCGTCGGGCGGGCCCACCTGTCGGATCAGCCTTTGGAGTGCGGCCGCGTCGGCCGGCCGCCTCAGGTGCCGGGCCGCCGTCCGGAGGGTCATCTCCTCCATCGCCACCTGCACCAGCAGGGAGATGAGCGTCTCCCGGCCGTTGGCGCCTACGTGCCGGGCCGTCCTGACGGCCGCCACCAGATCCTCGACGGCTTCCTCGGGCTCGCCCCGGGCCCAGCGGGCACGGGCGCGGAAAACGGCGCCCCGCGCGAGCTTGCGGGCCTTGCCGAGGTGAGGCAGCAGCGCGCCCGTCCCTTCTTCGACGTAGTCCACCCCCCAGTCACAGCGTGGCGCCCGGGAGGCCCGGTGCATCAGATGGAGGGCCGGGGCGAACTCCCGCAGCAGTTTGTCCGTCCCTTCCGGTTCCTCCTCGAGCGGCCCCCGGTCGAGCATGATCTCCTCCTGCTGTTGACTCAGTGAGGGCATCAGGGCAAAGGCCCGCCAATAATCCAGGGCAGCGTTCTCAGCGGCCCCCCCACCCTGAGCGGCCTGTGCGCCCGCCGGCAGTGCGGCAAGCGCCACCGCCATCGCCAGCACGATACAGGCTGGTTTCCGCCTCAACATGGCCTTCCTCCAGGTTCAGGTAGAGTCCTCCGTCGCGTGCAGGTGTCCGGCACGCATGGTCAACTCACTCCCATCCGTCGGGAGCAGCGCCTCACCGTGCCTCTCCAACAGGGAATCCAGCTCCTCGGGTGACCTGCACAGGGCTGCCCGGTATGCCGCATAGGAGGGCAGATCCTCCGGCCAGGGCGTGGGTTCGCGGACGGCAACTCTCCCCCCAGAGCCATCTGGCGGCACGGTCTCGGCCGCCGGGCGCACGAGCCGCCAGACGCCCACAGCCAGGGCAACCACGGCCGCCAGACCCACCAGGGCCGGGACCAGCGTTCCGAGCAAATCGTCTTCCTGTCGGCCTCCCTCGGCAGCCGCCTTGCTCCCGGGGTGCTCTTGCAGGAGCTGCGCGAACATGACGTCGGCCCGCTCGGCCAGCTCCCTGTCGACCGGTATCTCGCCGAGTCGTTTCAGGTCTTGCTCAACTTCTGGATTCTCACGTTCCGTCATCGCTTGTGTCTCCGTTCCGGACGGCGGACTTATCCGGGGTTCTGAGCAGCTCTGTCAGGCGTGCGAGTGCGTGGCGGACGAGCGACCGGACGGTGGCCGGTTGGCAGTGCATGTCTGCGGCGACCCGTCTGGTAGGCATCTCCGCCAGGTATCTGAGCATAACGGCCTGTCTCTGGCGGTCGGGCAGGCGGGCCACGGCGGCCTGCATCCGGGCCAGTCGCTCCTTCACAGCGACCTGTCGGAACGGGTCCTGCCGCGCCGGAGCCGCGGCACGTCGCTCGATCGGCGCCGCGTTCTTCTCCCTCCGCGGCGCCTCCCGCCACCAATCAGCGATGGCGGTCACCACGCAGCGTCGCAGGTAAGCGCCGGCCTCCGGGGCGACAAGCTCCTCCGGCGCCGCCTGCAGGAAGCTGACGAACGCATCGTGCAGCACGTCCTCAGCGTCGTTCGATGAGGGCACTCCCCGCCTGGCCAACGCCAGCAGATCCTGGCGGCTTTCGCGGTAGACGGCATTCAGTTCCCTGGTGGACAGCATCAGAAGAAGACACCGTGGCCGAAGCATCTGCAAAGTGCACTCCTCCACCTATATCAACTATAACGGCAAAACCGGCGTGTGCGTGCAGAATATATTCCCACTTGTCTGTGGGCGGTTCCGCCCCCGAGGGCCGGTGGCTGACACGGGCGGCGAACAGACCTGCAGTCCGGTTGGTTCCCGTGGTCCACATTCCTTCAGCAATGAGGAGGTCGTGCCAACGAGGGGGGAAGTTACCGAGCGATGCAGCTTCGGCACACCTCCGCGGGAGGGCGCCGCAGGCTACGGGCTGGGCATCGGCCGCCTGACGTGCCGTTGCTCTTGAAGCTGCTGGCGCAGAGGCCGCTGTCCTCGGTGCCCCGCAACCTGATCAAGAGCTTCAACCTGGACCTGGCGGCGGCCGGCATTCCGAAGGAGGACGAGCGCGGTCGCACCGTGGACCTCCACGCCTCCTGGGCTCCATAGTCGCGCATCGCGCGACGAAGGAGGCTGCGCCACATCCCCGTTCGATGGACTCAGGGCAGGTCCCCGACCTCATCATGCACTCGGCTCGCGGTCCCGCAGTCGCGGGAGAGCGAACGAGTCGCGACCCCGAGCGTGCCGAGGGGAAGTCCGCAGTATGCGATCCCGCAAACGCGGGACGCACAACCTCTACACGGACCCCACCCTCCTCGACGTGGCCGGCGCGCTGGCAGCCCCGCCGGAGCTGGACCCGCAGGAATGCACCGATCGAGAGGGTCACTCGCACAGGGGCGCCTGAAAGGTACAGCCGGTGGCCACGTGCAGGAAGGTCTCCGGCAGCACGTACTCGGCCCGGTGGGGGCAGCCGAGCATGGCCCGGCCGAGGTTGTGGGCAGAGACGCAGTGGCTATTGAACGGCGCCTAAGAAGCACCGTCCCGCCCTCGCGATACGGCCACCCGAGATCATCGTCGCTCAATCCGGCTATGCGGCGCGGCCCCGGCGCCCAGGGCCGTAACTCGACTGTAGACAGCAACGGCTGAGAGGCAAGTGTCTCAACTCGGCTGACCTCCCCGCGGCTGGCATTCGCCGGCCGAGGGACTATTATGCAGCCGGAATGCGGGCAACCCCCTGCCGCGTTTCTCCGTCTGTAAGGGTGAGAGGGAAGGAGGTATGCGGCGTTGGAGCGAAGTGATGCAGAGCTGGTGGCCAGGACATTGGAAGGCGACACGCGGGCGTTCGCCGAACTGGTCGCGCGCTACGGCGATGCCGCCTATGGAATCGGGCTGCACTTCACGGGCGATCCGCACGAGGCGGCCCAGGTGGCCCAGAACGCCTTCCTGCGCGCCTGGCGAGGCCTGCCGGGGTTGCGGGAGCCGGGCAAGTTCGCCGCCTGGCTGTGTGCCATAGCCCGCAACGTGGCCCGTGACCGCCTCGCAGCCCGTGCCGCCGCCTCAGAACACTGCGCGCTCGAAGAGGTGCCGGAGATGGAGGGCAAAGCCGGATCACCTGCAAGAGAGGCCCGGAGCGCCGAAGTGGTCCGCACCGTGCGGCGTCTGATGGAAGACCTTCCCGACGAGCAGCGCCTGGCCTTCACTCTCTTCTACGTGGACGGATATTCCTACAGCGACCTGAGCAGCATGCTCCAGGTGCCCGAAGGCACGATCAAGGCGCGGCTGTCGCGCACAAGGGCGAAGCTCAGGAAGGGGGTTGTGAAGATGGCGCGAGATGCCATGCAGGAAAGCAAGCCGGATGCGCAGTTCTGGAGGTCGGCGACGGGCAGCGTTTCGGGAAAGGTAACGTCCTCAGCGACCGGAGACCCCGTGGAAGGCTGCCGGGTGCAGCTTGACGAGGCCCGGACACAGGCTGCGGCGAGCACGATTTCCGACGCTGACGGCGCCTGGGAGGTAGAAGGGCTCATGCCGGGCGCCTATGCGGTCAGCGCTCAGCGTGACGAATTCGTGCCCCAGCGCTACGAAGCCAACCGCTACGGCATGCTCGGGAGGACCTCCGTCATCGTCCGTCCCGGGCAGTCCGTTCAGGGCATCGACTTCGAACTCCAACCCGGGGCGTTCATCAAGGGAACGGCGCTCGATGCCCGGGGCGCGCCGGTCGCCGACGCCAAAGTCGTTGTCTACAGCGAATGGGGGGCCGACAACGAGGTCCTGCGCTTCCGGAGCGTACCGGAGGCGCATTCCCAAACCGACGCGGACGGCCAGTTCAGGGCCGGGCCGCTGGAGGAGGGAGCGTACCTCGTCGGGGTGCGCGTGGGAGGCAGGGACGATTGGGGCCCGCACAGACCCGCCTGCTTCTACCCCGGCATCTACTCTCTGCACGATGCCGAGTGGCTCGAGGCGTCTGCCGGGAGCGCGAGTGACGAGGTGATGATCCGGATGCCTGAGCGGGGGACGACCGAACTGCGTGTGCGCGTGACTCAAGCCGAAAGCGGGGCCCCTATTGGCGGGGCGCGCGTCCTGGTCATCCGGCGCGACGCGTTCGTGGCGTGGTTCACCGGGGTCACAGATGAAGCCGGCCTGTTCCGCAGCGGGCTTCTGACCCGCGGCCCCTGGCAGGTCACCGCCGGGGCACCCGAGCAAGGCTACGCCCGCTGGTCAAAGTGGATCGACGTCGGCGCTGACGACAGTGACGTCGAGGTCGGGCTTGAGCTGGCCAGGGGAGCGGTCTTCAAAGGCCGCGTTGTGACGAAGGACACGGCGGAGCTTCCGGCACTCGGAAGCCTCGAGTGCTACTTCCGCCCGCCCGGGCACGCAGCCGAGGGCCATCCCATCTGCAGCTGGCAAAAGGGAGGCCGCCACTACTGGTGGCAGGTCAAGGAGGGCCCGCAGCAGGAGAAGGCCGGGCCGGACGACGAGGGAATCATCGTGTCGCCCCCGATATGGCCGGGCCAGGTCATGATCAGCGCTGACATGGCGGACAGCACCTGGAGGGTGACGCGCATCTCCGTGGACGGCAGGCCGCTCTCCAAGGGAGCTATCAACTGCGCATCCGGAGAGTGCGTCGACACACTGCAGATCGGCGTCGCGACCAATCTCGGGATCGTCGCGGGCCGGATCGTCCGCGCGGACGCCAAGACACCGGTCCCGGGCGCCTGGGCCCATATCGAGCGCCGTGACGAAGCCCCGATTCATGTGGCCCGCGTGGAGACCGACCAGACTGGTAGCTTCCTCATCCACGGCGTGCCCGCCGGCCCGTACTCAGTCCGTGCCGAACGGTCGTCTCATCCTGGTGTTCACGAGGGCGCGAAGCGCGAGATCACGGTCGAACCGGACCAGGTGGTCCACGTTGACCTCATCCTGGCTGAGCAGTAGGCGCCGGGGGCGGGCAGGAGCGCGCAGCCGATGAGCGCCGAGAGTTGCGCTGGCGTCGCCCCGAGGGCAACAGCACGGCAATCATTTGAGGATGATCTGCACCGAGTAGCGCTGCAGGTCTTCCACCGTCTCAGCATAGAGGTCCGGTAGTTCGGGCAGGGCTGTCAGCGGGAAAAAGCGGCAGTCGGTGGTCTCGGGCGTCTGCCGGCGAATCTGTCCGCTCCACTCCTCCACGAGCATCACGATGGTGAGCATCTGCCGTCGGTTGCCGTAGCGATCGGTGAGAGCGAATCTCGGCTCCGAATAGATGGCCATCGCCTCGGCGGCCAGCACCTCCAGGCCCGTCTCCTCCCTCACCTCGCGCCGACAGTCCTCCAGGACGGATTCGCCCAGTTCTACTGCGCCGGCGGGGAGACCCCACTCGCCGTTGTCCTTCCTGCGGATGAGTAGTATGCGGCCTTCGTCGTCCCTCACGATCGACCGGGTGGCGGGGATGATCAGCGTGCGGCTTCCCACCAGTTCCCGGAGCTGACCTTCGTAGGAGTCCCCCCATGAGATCTGCCCGCCGT
>JASFTU010000100.1:0-6756 GCA_050050635.1 Candidatus Brocadiaceae bacterium | reverse complement strand
TGCGGGCCGAGATGCAGATCCTGGCCATACTCCCCGACGAGGCCGTGCTCCGGGCGGTGCGCCAGTTGTGGGACCGGATGGACGCCCCCTCGAGGTCGGCCGCGATGGTCGCGCTCGAGAAGGTGGGAACCCCGGAGGCCGTCTCGTTCCTGGGCAGCGTAACCGAGCGCGCAGAGAAGATCGATCTTCTGGAAGGCGCCTTCCTGTCCCTCGGCGCGATCGGCACCCCGGAGGCACTGATCTACTGCGAGATCCCCGCCCTCCGGCCGGAGGAACGCACCGCGAGCCTGGCGGCACAGGTCGTGGCGGGCCGCCCGGAGGCTCTGGCGAAGGTCCCGCAGTTCCTCAAGGGGAGCGACTCGTCCCAGAGGACCCGCTTCGTGCAGCTCATAACCCAGGCAGAAACGCCGGGAACTTCCATCGCCCTTGTCGAGGCCGTGGGCGCAGTGGACAACCTGAGCGACGCAAAGCGGGTCGCCGAGGCCCTGGCCCGCATAGGCGGCAAGAGCAGCGCCGCGCAGTTGGCGCGCCTGATGAAGCGGGCCCGGACGGTGTACCCTGCACTGCTGGACCGGGTGCCGCCGGGCGAGGCAAAGGTCCTGGTGCGACGCCTCGGCGAGGCTCTCCTGGAGGGCGATCAGCCGCACGTTGTGGCTGACTTGCTGGCGCAGACCGACTCCGGGGCGGCGCATGCCTACCTGCGGGCTGCGGCGGAGCACAAGGGAAGCGTGGCGGCGATCAAGGCCCTCGTGAGGCCCGGCACCGCCGAAGCCCTGGACGCCCTTCCCGCGGCCTCTTCGGCGGTCACCGTCGCGCTGCTCAAGGAGCTGCGTGGCCAGTGGTACACCGTTCAGGAAGAGAGCGGGTGGGCCTGGCGCGCCGGCACAGAGCCGACGGCCGCGCGGCATTTCCTTGAGAGGGTTGTCACCCAGAACAAGGATCCCAACGTCATCCTGGCCGCCGCCGTGATGCTCCGCGAGATAGGGCAGTCCCCCGACGTGGAGGCCCTGGTCGCCCTGGCCAAGGAGGGATCCCTGCCCGAGGCCCCTGAATCCGCCGCCGGCTTTGCACCCGAGGGATACGAGGAGCCCGACGGTCGGCCGCTCGTGCCCGCCGGGTTCGACTTCGGAGAGGGAGTGCCCTTCTACGCACTGGGACTGCTCAGGGAGCGCGCTGACGAGCAGGCTGCCGAGGCGCTGGGGGAACTGGCCGGCTCCTATGAGGACGGCAGGCTGAAAGCGGCCGCTCTCACCGCGCTGGCCGAGGGCGGAGGCGAGGAGGAGCTGGAGTTCCTTCGGAGCACGGCGATGAGCCGGAAGGAGAACTACGACAGCGTCGCCGCATGGGTCGATGAGCTGGAGGGGCGGCTGGCCGCCATGACAGCTCTGGGTCGGGTGGCCGACCTGGATTTCCTCCCGCGTGTACTCGACGTGCTGCACGAGAATCCTGCTGCGGCGGAGGCCGTCGCCGGCGCCGCGGATGAGTACGACCAGCTTGCCGGCTGGTACTGGATGACGCTGCACCGGGGCGCCTGTGACTGTCTGGCTCAGACCTGCCGACGCGGCACGCCGGGTACCCTCACGGGCGATGCGGACCTCCAGGAGGCCATCGTGCAGCGGGTGATCGAGCTGATAGAGCGCCTCGGCGTGTCCGGGTCGGGCTCGGCCACGCTGCGGAGGGAGCTGCGAGCAGCGGCGATCCGGGCGCTCGGAAGAACGGCCTCGCCCGATGTGCGGGCGCACCGACTGCTGATGAACCGGCTGGTCAAGAGCCTGGCCCAGTCGCGGCCCACCTCCGTACTCGGCCCAATGGCTCGACTGACCGGCAGACGCTCAAGGCGTGCGGCGCCGCAGGTGGACCCCGTCCGCGCGTCTCTTCTGGACGCCCTGACACACATGGTGGTCCGGGGCGGCGGCGAGGGCCTGGAGGACAACCTCACCGAGCTGGTCAGCGGAGACGAGTCCGGTGCGTGGGACGCGACCCTCCGGGAGATGGCTTCCTATCCCAGCGACGGTTACTTCCGGCTCGTCCGGGAGCACCTCAAGGAGATAAGTGAGGCAACGCAGGACAGGATCGTGGAGGCCGCGGCAGGCAAGGAAGGGACCAGCGGCCCGGAGTACGCCAGGTGTCTGGCCGGCATCCTGCAGAGCGAGGTCCCGGAGGGACCCGTCGTGGCCGAGGGCCGCGGCCGGGGGGGCCGTCCGACGGGGCCGCCCCCCGGCGTCGAGCAGCCCACGGGCCCCCCCGAGTGGGTGCTCGACATGATATCCGGGGGTCCCGGCGGCGGATTCGGACCGCCCAGCGACATCGCCGACCAGGTCGCGCGCGGGCAAGCCGGCGACGCCGTGGGCGCCGGCGTGACAGCCGGGGCGGGCGAGTACAGGCGCGTCGGCCCACGTCATACGGTCGAGTGGTCCTACTCCGTGGAGCGCTCTTCACCGGAGCTGCAGGAACTGGAACGGCAGCGGAAGCTGGTCGAACTGCTGCTACAGACCAGCGATCAGGCTCTGGCCTCCGGCCTGCGGGAGACCGGCTGGTTGCGCGGGTCGGTCCTCGGGCCCCTGCTCGCATTCCGTTACGCGGAGCGGGCGCCGGAGAGCAAGGAGGAGGTCATCGCCCAGCTTGCCGGTACGCTCACTGCCGGCCTGACTACGACGGTCGAGGGTGCCGTCGGACCCGGCTTTGCTGCCACCGAGCAACCCGAGATCGCGGTCAGCGCAGAGGCCCGTCGTGCGGCCGTGATCGCCCTGCGCCGCATCGGCGGAGATGAGGTGGCACAGGCGCTCTACACGGGCCTGGTCGGGCCGCCGGTGAGCCAGACGGAGGTACAGCCGTCCGGACGGCGGCGCAGCGGCGGGGCCGCTTCGCCTTCGCCCATAGCAGGCTTCGTCGCCCGAGCTCTCGGCTCGATGGGCCGCGCGGATCTGCTGCAGCGGGCCCTCAACGCGGGGGGCAACCAGTTCTTCCGTGCCGACCAGGTCACCTGTCAGGTGGCCGCACTCGACGGGATGGCGTACCTGCCTCCCGAGGACGATCCGATCCGGCTCCTGCGGGGATTGCTGGCCAAGGCCGCGACCTCAGAGCTGCAGCGGGCTGCCAGCCGGGCTGTCTCGAAGGCGGTGCGACGGCTGGGCAGTGCGCCCGAATCAGGAGGACAGGCATGAGCATCCGCGAGCAATTGGCCGAACACATGAAGCAGGCGCTGAAGGCCGGCCAAAAGGACAGGCTTCGCGTGCTGCGCCTGCTCAGGGCCGAGCTCCAGGTCGCCGAGACGTCCGGCCAGCAGTTCGAGGAGGTCGACATCGTCAAGTCATACGCGAATGCCCTGCGCAAGAGCGCCGACGAGTACGAAGGCCTCGGCCGGCAGGAGAAGGCCCACGAACTGCAGCGGGACCTGGGTATCGTCGAGGAGTTCCTGCCCGAACAGATGGACCGCGAAGAACTCGAGGAGCTCATCTCGCGGCTCGTCGAAGAGAACGACTACGGTCCGCGCGACATCGGCAAGGTGATGAAGGCGATCATGGGCGAATACCGGGACGTGGTGGACGGTCGGCTGGCCCAGAAGATCGCCCGAGAGAAACTGGCGGATCGCGGATAGGGCCGGGCGGGAAGGCGCCGAGCGCAGGGGGCGGTGTCCGCGCTTTCCCCCGACCGGCGTGCCTCGCTACAATGAAGGTATATCCGCAGGTTGCGTCTTCCCGACTGCTCTTGGTGCTTCCCCCCGGTGGGCCTGCGGGCGCGCCGGTGTCGCCTGCACTGCGGACGCCTGCCCTGAGCCTCGATTCCCGGGAACAGCGCGGTGACCGAGAAGGAATTCCACAGACTGGTGGAAGCCCACTACGACCGGCTCTTCCGCGCGGCGCGCTTCATGTGCGGCAGCGACCAGGGGGCCGAGGACCTGGTGCAGGAGACTTTCCTGGCGGCTGCCGATGCGCGCGACCGTTTCGAGGGACGTTCCTCCGACTACACCTGGCTCTACGGCATCCTGCTGAACAAGTTCCGCCGCTGGTTGCGCCGGAAGAGCTCGTCCTTCATCTCGCTGCAGCGACTCGGCCCGGCGGACAGGGACGGCGCAACCCAGTTCGAGGCAGACGTCCCCGGTCCCGTGGACAGGGCCCTGCGGGAGGAACGCATCCAGCAGGTGCGCAATGCGATCGACGAACTCTCCGCCGACCACCGGGCGGTTATCACGCTCCGCTACCTGGAAGGACTCTCCTATGAGGAGATCGCCCGGACGGTTGACTGCCCCCTGGGGACGGTGAAGTCCAGAATCCACTACGCCCTGCAGAAGATAGGTGACTACCTGCGGGATCTGTGAGACGGCAACGCTCAGCCGGACGAGTCGCCCGGAAGGCTGCTACGGGAAATCAGAGACGGGTTTTGAACCTGACGTGCACGGGCTGCACTAACAAACGGGAGACGAGTGTCATGCACTGCGAAGAGGCCCGTGAGCGGTTGCTGGAGGCGGCCGAGGGCGGACTGGCCGAAGCGGATTCGGCCGCCATCCGGGAACACATCGGAGACTGCCCGGCGTGCCGGGCGGAGTATGAGAGGCTTCAGCGGGCTTCGGAGGCGCTGCATGATGCCGTCTCCAGTTTGGCTCCTCCCACGACGTATCTCAGCCCGAGCCGTTTCGAACGGCTATCGAAGGCGTTCGCGCAGAGGCGTAGGCCGATCCGGTTGATTACGTGGCGCCGATTCGCGGTGGCGGCGGCAATCGCGGCCATCATCGCCTCTGCGCCCTTCATCGTGGGCGACCTGGTGCGGATGTTCGGACCCGCCGTCGAGCCCTCCCTTGCGTCCGGCGGACGTCCCGGGGACGACGTGGCGGTCGTGTTCACGTCCGTCGAGCCGCAGGAAGATCCGCGCCCCACCGGCGTTGTCCCCGTCCGGGCTCGGGAGCCCGACGCGGTGGATCGACCCGCCCCTCGCGGCACACTCGTCAGGACGGATTCTCCGGGCGTGCGCGTCCCCGTGCAGCACGCCCTCTATGATTCGGAAGAATCCTCCCGCTGGTGGTAGAGATGCTATCTCGCTCCGGCCGAACGGCGATCCTCGTCTGTGCCTTCGTCGCCGCACTGGCCGCCCGGCCCGCCTCGGCCGAGACCACTCCCTGCGACCTGGGCCGGGCACTGCAGCGTGCGTCGGAGTCGGTCGTGCGCGTCGAGGGCAGACTGCCCCTGGCCGACACGCCCATGCGCATGGGCGGGCGGGACACGATGTGCGTCAACACGGGCTTCTTCGTCAGTGAAGATGGGCTCGTGCTGACCGGCCTGTCCGGCATCGTCGCCTGCAAGGAGATCCTCGTCACGGGGGCGGACGGACGGCGAGGCGCCGCGGAGGTGGTGGCGGTGGACCAGGCGGCGGGGCTGGCCGCCCTGAGGACCCCTCTACGGGAGACGGTCCCGCTGGAGTTCGCCGAGCGGTTCCCCGAGCCGGCCACCATCGTCGTGCTGGCCTCAGCACCGACCGACGAGGGGCGGACCCCCCACATTGAGCCCGGTCTCATAGCCTCGCGGGAGGGGTCGGTTCGCCTCCAGGGCTACACCTGGAAGAACGTTCTCGTGGCCGCCCTGAAGGTGCCCACGGGAGCGGCTGCCGCGCCCTTGCTGGACGCGGACGGCAGGCTGGTCGCAGTGGTCCTGGCCGTCCGCCCTGCCGAGAGGGTAGCCGGATGGGTGCGCGGACCCGACGAGTGCTTCGCGCTCCCGGCCGGGGAGGTCCACTCGATCCTGGCGCGCCTGCGGCGGGGGCAGTCGCGTCGACTCGGCTGGCTGGGGCTGTCGATCCTCCAGGAAGCCGGCGAGCTGGAAGGAGTGCGCGTGAGCGGTGTGCTGGAGAATTCGCCGGCCCACGAGGCGGGCGTCCGTCCGGGGGACGTGCTTCTGCAGATCGACGAGCAGCCCATCGAGAGCGCCGAGGCCTTCGCGCATTATGTCGCCGAACTCGGCCCGAGAGAGGGGGTCCGGTTGAGGCTGCTGCGCGGCGGTGAAATGGACTCCGTCACCGTGGACGTCGCCGCCAGGCCGCTCCTCATCTGCGCCGGATCACGCCGCGGCCGGGACGGCAAGATGGTGCTCCGCTGGCCGGGCTCCCCCGAGGGGGTCCAGAAGGACGTGCGCCAGCTCATCGAGGAGAACCGCGGCCTCCGTCAACGTGTCCGACAGCTGGAGGAGCGTCTCGCGGAGCGTGAAGCCGGCGGTTCCTGAGCAAAGGGTCATCCCCGCTCCACGTCGATCGTCCTTCCGCAGGCGGGGCACTCCACGCCGGGGGCCGCGAAGCTGGGGCTGAGCTGGACCGTTTTCCCGCAACGGCACCTGAATGAATTCCACTCGCCGGGCGTGTGCCGGACCGTCAGCCTGCCGGGCGGTTCCGGCGCCGACTCGCCCTCCTCCACCGCATCCGCCAGGGCGCCCGGGGCCCCCGCCGCCGCAGCGCCCGCAGCGGCCACGGCAGCGGCCGGCAGCGGGACTGTTCTGCCACAGCGGGGGCATCGAATCTCATCCTGCTCGTAGTCCGGTGGCACCTTGGTGCGGAGGCCGCACACGCACTGCAGGAACAACATGCCATTGAGGCGGTGGAGGATATCGACGACCTCGCGCGCCTTCTCCAGGTCGCTCTTTTCGGGTTCTGTGGAGGGTTCTCGGATGGCCGCCGGCTCCGCCTCCGCCAGCGTGCGGGAGCCGATCAGCTGCCGCCCGACAACGCGGGAGTAGGCTGCCTCGTAGTCGGCGTAGGCCGCGCCGCCGGCCATGG
>JASFTU010000099.1:0-6835 GCA_050050635.1 Candidatus Brocadiaceae bacterium | reverse complement strand
GGGCGCTCAACCAGTGGACGAAGCCACAGTTGCTGGAGAACAGGAAGCTGTAGACCGCGTCTCCCGGGAGGAGTCCATGGCGGAACCCGAAGGCGAAGAACTCGAACGGCGACCGAACGTTATCTGGGTCTTCGGCGATCAGCACCGGGGACAGGCCCTCGCCCACGCGGGCGACCCGAACGTCCGCACCCCGAGCCTGGACCGGATGGCCGCCGATGGGATTGCCTTCAGTGGCGCCGTTGCGGGATACCCGCTGTGCTGCCCGTTCCGGGGGTCGCTGATGACCGGCCGCTACCCCCACAACTGCGTGCCGGGGCACGAATACAGGATGCCGCCCGATCAGCCGACTATAGCCCACGCCTTCCGCGACGCCGGCTACCACACCGCTTACTTCGGCAAGTGGCACCTGGACGGGTTCCATGAGTCCGAGGGACGCGCCGCGATGCACATCGTGCCCCCCGAGCGTCGAGGCGGCTTCGACCTGTGGGTCGGCTATGACAACAACAACGCGCAATGGGACTGCTGGGTGCACGGGGGCGATGGAGACGATGCCTTCCACCGCCGGCTGCCCGGCTACGAGACCGACTGCCTGACCGACATGCTCATCGGCCACCTCCGCGAACGGACCGAAGAGCCGGGGCGACCGTTCTTCGCCGTGCTCTCCGTGCAGCCGCCCCACGATCCCTACGTGGCTCCCGAGCGCTGGATGAGACGCCACAGTCCGGCTGCCGTAGAGCTACGACCGAACGTCCCCGATGTCGCTTCGGTCACCGAGCGGGCGCGCCGCGAACTGGCCGGCTACTACGCCCAGATCGAGAACCTGGACTGGAACGTGGGACGCCTCCTGGAGGCCCTCCAGGAGACCGGGCTGGCGGAGGATACGTACATCCTCTTCTTCTCCGACCACGGCGACATGCATGGGTCGCACGGCCAGTTCCGCAAGACCGCGCCCTGGGAGGAGGCCATCCGCATCCCCTTCATCATCTGCCGGCCGGGGGGAAGGTACGGCCACCGACACGGCTACCCGGACATCCCCATCAACCACGTGGACATCGCACCGACTACGCTCGGCCTGTGCGGACTGGACACGCCGGGGCACATGTCGGGGACGGACTACTCAGGTCATTACGTCCGGGGACGAGAGCAGCCCGACGAACCGGATTCAGCCTTCCTTCAGTCGGTCATACCCACGGGACACGGCGACAGTGTGGATCGCCCGTGGCGCGGAGTGGTCGGGCGGGACGGCTGGAAGTACGTGTGCCTGGAGGGCCAGCCATGGCTGCTGTCCAACCTGGTCGAAGATCCCTACGAGCAGGTCAACCTCGCGCACAATACGCGTTTCCGAGCGGAGCGAAAGCGTCTCCAGGACAGGCTGGCCGCCTGGATAGACGAAACGGGGGACGAGTTCCCCCTGCCGCAACTGTGAGCAGGACGCGCCCTCTCCGCTGGAGTGGGAGGGCTCATCGCCGTATGATGAACAGGAGCAGGACCCTCGAGCAGAAGATGGTTGCATCCGAAGGAGATATGGATCATGAACAAGCTCGCCGGTTTTGCCATCATTCTCGTTGGCGCAGGAATCACGCTGGCTTTCGCCGCCGGGGAGGGACAGACTCCGCAGCAGCCCCAGGGCAAGCCCCAGAAACAGGCCCGGCCGGCTCCGGAGCTGGTCACCCTCGATCAGCGGTTCAGCTACACCCTTGGGCTCAACCTCGGGCAGAGCTTGCGTCGGGGGGAGACGAGTGTGGACACGGAAGCGTTCATCCGCGGTTTCCTGGACGGCCTGGAGGGTAGAGAACCGGCTCTGACTCCCGAGCAGATCCGCAAGACACAGGACGAGTACGGCGAAAGGGAAGCAGAAAGGAGGGGTGCCCTGTCGAGCGAGCTCGCCCGGAGGAAACTGGCTGCCGCAAAGACCTTCCTGGCCGAGAACAAGGAGCGGGAGGGCGTCCAGGTTCTGCCTTGTGGCGTGCAGTACAGGGTGCTGCGCGCGGGAACTGGAGAGCGGCCGGAACTGGAGGACCTTGTCGTCGTCCACTACCGGGGAACGCTGCTGGACGGCTATGAGTTCGACAACTCCTACAAGCGATTCAAGCCCGCCACCTTCGCGCTGACCGACGTTGTAGTGGGCTGGCGGCACGCGCTGGAGCACATGGCAGTCGGGGCGAAATGGGAGGTATGGATCCCACCGGGGCTGGCGTACGGCCCGCAGGGACGCGGCGACAGGATCGGACCGAACGAGTTGCTCATCTTCGAGCTCGAACTGCTTGAGATAAAGTGAGCCGAAGCCCGGCCCCGATCTCCTGAGGCATAGCTGGAACGACCGCTCAGTCCCAACAGAGGTGCCGACCTGCCATGGCTCCCCGGAGCGCGCCCCCGAACATCCTCTTCATAGTGGCCGACCAGCATCGCTTCGACTACCTCGGCTGCGCCGGGCCGGAGGAACTGGAGACGCCGGGGCTGGACCGACTCGCGCGAAGCGGAGTCCGTTTCCGCCACTGCACGACCAACAGCCCGGTCTGCGCGCCGGCCCGGATCGGCCTCGCGGCCGGCCTGCAACCGATTCGCATGGGGGCGCTGGACAACCGCGCCTTCCTGCCCTTCAGCAGGCGCACCTACTACCAGCGCTTCCGAGACGCAGGATACCGGGTGGGTTGCGTGGGCAAGCTGGATCTGGCCAAGCCGGATCACTACAACGGACGCTACGGGGACCGGCCCCGCGTCTACGGGTGGGGATTCACCCATCCCGAGGAGTGCGAGGGCAAGATGCACGCCGGCAACTTCCCCAGCCCCATGGGACCGTACGGCTTCCACCTGCAGCAGAAAGGCCTGTTCGAGAAGTTCCACGCCGACTACCGAGAACGCGCCCGGAACGGCTGGAACGTGGGCGCGTCCTGGGACTCCGTACTGCCGACGGAGCACTTCGAGGATGTCTATATCGGCCGGCGGGCGGAGGAATGGCTCCGGAACGTGCCCGACGACTTCCCGTGGCATTTCTTCGTGAGCTTCGTAGGGCCCCACGACCCGTTCGACCCGCCGACCGAATATGCCGAACGCTACCGGGACGCCGCGCTGCCCGCAGCCATTCCGCCCGCCGGAGACGGCAAGCCCCGCTACGTCAGGAACCGGGCCGGGTCTCTGGAAGGGGCAGACATCCTCCAGACGCGCCGGCAGTACTGCGCCGCCATCCAGGTGATCGACGACCAGCTCTGTCGGATGCTGAACGTCCTGGAAGAGCGCGGCATGGCCGACAACACCTCCGTGGTCTACACCAGCGACCACGGGGAGATGCTCGGCGACCACGGCCTCTACACCAAGGGCGTCGCCTATGAGGCGGCCCTGCGCGTGCCGTTGATCGTGGCGGGCCCGGGCATTGAGGGAGGGGAGATCTCCGACGCGCTTGTCGAGCTAATCGACCTGAACCCGACGGTATGCGAACTTGCGGGGTTGCCTCCCCAGCAGAACATCGATGCCCGGTCGTTCGTCCCCGTCCTCCACGGCGAGACCGAAGCGCACCGGACCGAAGCCGTGAGCGCGCTCAGGCACCTGCGATGCATTCGCACCGGGCGATACAAGCTCATCCAGAACTACAACGACGTCGACGAGCTCTACGACCTGGAGAGCGATCCTGAGGAGAGGGACAACATCGCGGACCAGGAGCCCGAACTGGTTCGTGACCTGCAGAGGCGTCTGAACGAGCGGTTTCTGGAGGGCGGGAACCGTCGCTGAGACGCCTTGCCTTCAGCCGCGTGCCCGACGAGCGCGGAGGAGAGCACTGTGAACGATCACTTCCCCGCTGCCGAATGGGCGCGAGCCGAGCCGGAGGAGGCGGGGCTGGACGCCAGCACACTCGAAGTCGCCCGGGAGTGGCTCGCATCGGCCTCGGGCGGCAAACCGCACCGCATCGTCGTGGCCCGGGGCGGACGGATGGTCGCCGAATGGCAGCATGCAACGCAGACCGACGCGCGGCTGAACATGGCATCGGCGACCAAGTCCCTGTTCTCGTGTACCCTCGGCATCGCCGTCGCCGAGGGGAAGGTGGGTTCGGCCGACGACCGCGTGATCGAGTACTTCCCCGAGTTCCTGGAGATACCGGAGGGGAGAGGTCCGAAACCGGGACGACACGCGAAGCCGGAGGACCGCGGGATCACCTTCCGCCAGCTCATCAGCAACACCTCCGGCTACATGAAGCCCGGAGAGACCCCCGGCGCGCAGTTCCATTACCAGACCTTCGGCATGAACGTTCTCTGCCATGCTATCTCGGCGTCCTACGGGCTGTACGACAGCTCTGATCCGGACCGTCTCCCGGGCATCGGGCAGCTGATCGAGACAAAGATACGCGACCCGATCGGCGGGGATTGGAGCTACCGTTATACGGACTTCGACCACCCGCCCGGGGCGCTGACCAATATCTTCGGGCACAGCCCGCGGTGCGACGCCAGTGCGCGCGACATGGCGCGGATGGGTCTCCTGTGGCGGCACTACGGCCGCTGGCAGGACCGGCAGGTCGTGCCCGAGGAGTGGATGCGCGAGGCGACGCGGACGGCTCCGGACATCCGGGCCAACTGCCCGCCCGAGCAGTGGTGTTACGGCTACGCTTTCTGGACGAACGACCACGGGCTGCTGTGGCCAGCGCTCCCACGCGACTCCTTCGCCGCCTCCGGGGCCGGGAGGAAGCACGTGTGGGTCTGCCCGAGCCTCGACCTGGTCGTGGCACAGAGCCCCGGCATCTATGAGGGCCAGCGCGACGAGATCAACCGGGAACTCCTCGGCCGCATCGTCGGGGCAGTTACAGACTGAGTGGGCCTCCGGAAGGCGAGCGAGGCAGGGGCTGAGGGAGGGGGTGCAGCTTGCTCCGGTTCGACCACGTGCGGAAGACGTTCGGCGACGTCGTCGCCGTTGAGAATCTCGTCCTGGAGGTGCGCCGCTGGCTTCAGGCCGTCAGCCATTTCAGCCCGGTCAAATGGGCTATCCTGGGCCTGGAAGGTGCGCTGTGGCGCGGCTTGTCCCTCCGGGAGATGGCTCTGCCGTGCGGGGTGCTCCAGGGAGTGGGGACCGGCTGTTTCCTGGTCGGCGTCCGGGCCTTCCGGCGGGTCCGGGAGCAGTGAGCCGAAGCGACGTCCTCAGATGGCCCGATGGAGGGGCGTCAGCGTGGGATAGACCTTCCGGTAGAGGGCGTAGCGCTCCTGGTAGGCGGAAGCCACCTCCCCCCGTGGCTTGATCGTGTGCTCATAGCAGACCGCGGCGTCCACGGCGGATGCGAAGTCGGGATAGAGGCCCGCCGCCACGCCGGCGGCGAGGGCGGCCCCCAGGCAGGCCGCCTCGGTGACCTGCGGCACGCGTATGGGCACGCGGCATATGTCCGCCTTGAGCTGGAGCCACAGATCGCTCTTCGCCCCTCCTCCCACGGCAGCCAGTTCCTCAACCTGCACGCCGCACCCGCGCAGCACGTCCAGGTTCATCCGCACCTCGAAAGTCAGCGCTTCCAGGATGGCCTTCGCGATAGCCGCCCGGTCGGTGCCGAATGTCAGTCCCAGAATCGCACCGCGTGAGCTCGTGTCCAGCTGGGGCGTGCCGCTGCCCGCCAGGTGCGGGAGGACGATCAGCGAAGTGGGGCCTTCGGGTGCTCCCTGGAGTATCAGGTCGTAGGCGTCCCCGTCGGCAGCCTCGGCGCGCCGCATCTCGCCCGCGCAGAACGTGTCACGGAACCAGCGAAGCACCAACCCGCCGCTGTGGTTCAGCGTCATCGCCACGTAGAGGTCCGGGACCACGTGGCGGTAGACGGAGATGTTCCCCCGCCTGAGCGGCTCGCCCAGGGCGGGCGCTTCCATGGCCACCTCCACCACCTCGGCGGTGCCGGTGGAGACGAAGGCAAGCCCTCCGCTGACGGCGCCGCTTCCCAGCGCAGCACACGCCTGGTCGTGCCCGCCGCAGGCGACCAGCAAGGGCTCCGCCAGGCCCAGCTCATCCCCGAGTTCCGGGTTCAACCGCCCCACCACCTGCTGCCCGTCCGCGGGCAGCTCCGCCAGCCGCGCCGCCTCGATGCCGCACTCCCCCAGCAGGTCAACGGCCCATCGGCCCTCCCTCAAGTCATACATCTGTGTCCGGGAGGCAAGGCAATGGCTGATGACCGGTCGGCCGATCAGACGGTTCAGGAAGAAGTCCTCATAGAGCAGGAAACGGTCGGCCTCCTCCCACACGCTCTCCTCGTTCCGCTGGATCCAGAGGAGCTTCGGCAGCGAGTTAATCGTATGCACGGGCATTCCCGTCCGGGCGAACAGCTCTCTGGCACCGAACCGCTCGGCCAGCCACGCGTTCTCCTCCGTGGTGCGCGTGTCCATGCCGAGGATCGCGGGGCGCATGGAGCGACCTTCGGCATCGACGGGTATCACGGCCTCCCCCTGGCAGCTCAACGCCATGGCCACGGGGGGATCGGCCTTCGCAATGTCCGCCGCCTCGCGCACGCAGTCCCATGCCAGCCGCCAGACCTCTTCAGCATCCTGTTCAGCCCAGTCAGGGCGGGGCGTGCGGACGGAGTACTCCCGGGTCGCGCTGCCGAGAACGTGGCCCCGGAGGTCGAACAGGATCGCCTTGCAGCCGGTGGTGCCGACATCCAGTCCTATGAGTGACATGGCGTCCTCGCTCTCGGTTCAGGTGGCTCCACCGCCGCGTCCGCCAGTCGTCACGACCACCTTCAGGCCCTCTCCGCCCGCGGCCGCCCGGAACGCCGCCTGCACCTCGCGCAGGGGGAAGGTGTGCGTGATGAGCCGGTCGGCGGGGATGACGCCGCGGTGAACAAGCTGGAGCGCCTTCGAATGCGCCGTGGGATGATACGAGA
>JASFTU010000098.1:0-6846 GCA_050050635.1 Candidatus Brocadiaceae bacterium | reverse complement strand
ACAGCCTTTCCCCCGGCGCCGCCTCCGGGCGCACCAGGAGGTTGCCGGCGTGGTAGTCGTGATGATAGAACCGCGCGTCCACCAGCCGTGCGGTCAGCGCTGCCAGCTCGACGGTCAGCTCGCGGCGCAGATCCGGCTGCTTCTCCGCCATAGCCGGGAACTCCCCGGACAGGAACTCCTTGAGGGTGAAGGTATCGGTCAGCTCCCGGCTGACCAGGAAGCCCTCGCAGGGCAAGCCCCACCGGTGGCGCACGGCGATCGCCAGCACGTCGCACGTGGGGATGCCCCGCTGCTGCAGCGCCCGGCAGATGCGCCACTCCTTGCGCGGCTTGCTCGGAACGAAGCGGTAGCGGACCCTGTCCCGCAGGTCACGGAACTTGTAACGTTTCACGTACAGCCCGGGCCCCGCCGGGTTGGACGGGTCCGGGATGCGCGCGACGGTCCGCGTGGTGCTGTCCTTGACCAGTTCCGAGGGGGAAAGCTGTCCCGGACGGCGCAGCCTGTCTACGTCGAGCAGGGGGACGGTGGGAGCGAACTCCGGGATGCACCGCCACTTCATCCCGTGCGCGGGGATGGTCCGCGTTGGTCTGCCGGTTCCCATGCCGCGTCAATGCCCTCGGTTTCGGGCCTCTCTGCCCCGGCCAGATGGTAACGGGCACCCGCGCAGCATTGCAATCACGGCGTCCGCCGTCCGGCGACATTCGGCCGGCCGAGGATGCCGTCGTGATCGCCGCCCGGGATGGGAAGGGACGAGCGGCCGCTCAGGCCCCGGACCGGGCAACGCTTCGGCCACGGCGCAGCGGATGACCGGGCCTCAGCTCACCTGTTCCCACACGGGCTCCAGGCGTTCGCGGCCGAGCACGATGGGCTTGATGCCGGCCATCTCGCACAGCATGGTCAGCGCCCGCACCCGGTCCCCGGGCACGCCCTGCACGTGGTTGCAGGGGAAGACGTTGAGGAACTCATCGAACGAGCACTCTAGGCGGGCCCAGACGTGCGGCCACGTCGGATCGGTCTCCTCCTTCAGCTCCCGGCTCTCCTCGGGGGGAAGCTCCACCGACTCGCCCGGGACGATGACCATGTAGGGCTTCTCGTCCCAGATGCCGATCCGGGCGAAGGTCATCGGCCCCGGCGCGGCGTCGAACTCGACCGAGGCACCTCCGGCCTTGAAGTAGAACTCCAGGGCCGGGTGGAAAGTTACCTGCCGGAAGTTCTCCTCGGCGTCGAAGCTCTGCGCCGCGTAGTAGCTGGCATGGTTGCCGCTGTTGCACCAGTCCCACAGGTCGCGCTCCGGGTGATAGAGCCGCACGTCCATGAACAGGGCGGGCAGGCCGCCGGTGACGTACTTGAGCAACTGCATGGTGACGGCGGCGTTGGAGTCCGCCTCCGTGGCGCAGACGCTAGGTTCCTTCAGCCCGCGCCAGTCATAGGGGTCGTTCATCAGCATCTCGGCCACGTCGCCCAGGCAGACGTGCTCGGTCAACTCGCGCTGCCCTTTGAGCCCGCAGAAGTCGAAGCCTTTCTCCTCGCAGACCGCCTCCATAGCCAGGTAGAGCCGGATCTGGGTCTTCAGCGTCTCGGGGGTGAGCATGTTGCCGTCGTAGAGCAGGCGATCGTCGAGCAGCTCTTCGAACCAGGCCAGCCCCTTGTCCACGTCCAGGTCATCGACCTCCTCCTGCATGACCTTCAGCAGCCAGAGCTGGTCCACCTGCCGGGCGGTCACTCCCAGGCACTTCAGCAGGGCGGTGAGGTGCCAGTAGCCGGTCTCCATGCCCATCGAGTGCCCGCCGTAGAGGCCGTACACCTCGTTCTGGATGGTGGTGACGGCCTGGGCGGCGCGGACCCAGTCGGCCACGGCATCCCGGGTGGTCTCGTCATCCATCTCCCCCACGATGCGATGCGTTCGAACGCCGGCCTGCCTGAGGGCGCCGTCGGTGGCCAGGAGGCCGACGTTCCCCGGATACTGACCGTTGTTGTTGGAGAGGCTGAGGACCGGTACGTCCCGGCCGACCGAGTTGAGGAACGGCCAGACGAGGAAGGGGAAGTTCCACACGTTGTAGCACATGATGACCGAGCGGCAACCGGCACGCCGCAGTTTCTCGCCCACCTGCTGGGCGGCGCGCACGCCGGTGATGATCCGGTCGGCCACCACCACCTCCGGCGCCGTGCCGTCAACATTCTGGACGCTCTGGCGGATGAGGTCCGCCCACTGCCGGACGACCTGCTCGTTGACGGGGTTGTTCTGCTGCCACACGTGCGGACGTTCATCGTTCAGCATGGCGATTCCGATCGGCGTGCTCTTCATACTCCTCCTCCACGTTCCGGGTCCAGGCGCGACGGCGTCAAGGAGTATTTATGCCTGCTTGGCGTGAGGGGTGCAAATGGATTCGGCGGCTCCCCTGCCACTTCCCGAAGGTTGACAATCAGCGACTCCATGCCGTATAGTGCACGGAGCTTCATGACCTACCGGTCTTTTGCGTAAGGGGGGCCTGCGGATGGATCTCGTGGCCCTCATACAAGAAGAAACGGTGAAAATCCCTCTCGAGGCGGTGGACAAAGAAGAGGCCATCGCCGAGCTGCTCGAGCTGCTGGTGCGGGCCGGTCGGGTGACCGATCGGGACGGCCTGCTGGACGCCCTCTATGAACGAGAGGACAAGGGCACCACCGGCATCGGCGGCGGAGTGGCGATTCCCCACGCGAAGCACCCCGACGTGACCGGCGTGGAACTGGCTGTCGGCGTGAGCGATGACGGGATAGACTTCGATGCGGCGGACGGCGAGCTGGTGTACCTGGTCTTCCTGGTGGTCGCCGAGCCGCACAACCCCGGCCCCAACGTCGAGGTCCTGGCCGACATAGGACACCTGATGCAGTTACCGGGCGTTTACCAGAGCATGGTCTCGGCCCGCAACTGCGACGAACTCGTCGAGGCCATCCGGAAGGTCCAGGTCGAGCTGTGAGCGACGTCATCCACCGGGTCCTGGAAGTCGAGAGAGAGGCCCGCCGCACCATCTCCGAGGCTGAGGACGAGGCCGCCAGGATCGTCGAAGACGCCCGGCGCGAAGCACGGCAGATCGTCCAACAGGCGCAGGAGAAGGCGCGCGAGGAGGCCGACCAGTACGTGCAGGAGAGAAAGCGGCAGTGGAACCAGGAGAAGCAGGAGCGTCTGGAAGCAGAGAAGGAACAGCTCCCTTCCCTGGACGACATAGATGGTGAAAAGACGGCGGAGGCCGTCCAGTTCATTATGGACACCATCGCCCCCGCTCCGGCGGAGTAGGCCGTCCGGGCACGGCCCGCCCGCTGCGAACTCGCTGAGAGCCCGTCCCACCCCATGTTCCCATGAACACCACGTCGCCGGCAGAAGTGCGAGTTCGTGGCCTCTCGGCCGTCGCGTTTGACTTCCTGGAGGCCAAGCTCAGAGGGCGCCGGAGCCGTCTGCGCGAGGGCCCCCGCCTGCGCCAGCTCACCGGTGTCGGGACCGTGGGCGATCTGGCCGCGGAGCTGTTCCCCCGCGAGGACATCCACGACTCGGTCGCGCTCGAACGGCGGCTCGCCGAATCATGCGTCGAGGAACTCGCTTACCTGCTGGCCTACCTGACACACCGCTACCAACATCTCCAGAGGGCGCTGGTGGATCGCTTTGCCGTGGAGAACCTGAAGGTGCTGCTCCGGCTCCTCGGCCGGGAAAACGGGCGTGAAGAGGCCGAGCGGCTGCTTGTCCCGCTCCCGCCCGAGCTCGCCTTGCCTGTGGACGAGATGCTCGCAAGCGCCGGACCGGAGGAGTTCATCCGGCGCATCCCACTGCCGGGGCCGAGGCACTCAGCCCTGGCCGCACTCCCCGCCCACGAGGAAGACGGGCGGGTAGCTTTCCTGGAGATGGCGCTGGATGCAGGCTACTGGGGGGCGGTCGGCGAGGCCCTCGAGGGTCTGAACCGAACGGAGCGTCGGGCCTGCTCCGCACCGATCGTGTGCGAGTTCGACGCAGTCCGGCTGGTCGCTGTTCTGCGGGCGGCCCGGACCTATGAAATCGAGTGGGAGGCGCTCGGCGCCGTGCTGCCGGTGGGCTGGGGCAGCCTCAGCCCGGCAGAGCTGCGCCGGGTGCACGCCCATCCCGAGCCCGAGGCCCTCTGGGAGTCGGTGTCTCTGCTGCGACGGGCTCTGGACTCTCCGGGGGAGGCCGAACCCATCGGGCAGATCGAGGATGCGCTGTGGCAGGAAGGGGTCCGCCGGGCGAACCGTCAGTACTACGCCCCCGCGCCCGCGCCGGCAGTCCTGGTCAGCTACTTCTACCTGAAGCGGCACGAGCTGCGCAGGCTGATCAGCCTGACCCAGGCGATCCGCCGCGGCATGGACGCAAGGGATATCCGCAGCTACCTGGCATTGTGAGCACCGCGCGGTCGGCCTCCAGCCGGTTGCATTGCGGGTTGCTCAAAGGGTAACTATCAGGGCAGCACCCCTTCACCGGGTCAGTAGAACGAGACCACAGGGCGGCGAACATGTTGAGTCCGGCCGAAATGCGCAAAGTCAGGATCTTCATCCTGGGGCGTGACGAGGAGCGCGTCACCCGGGCGCTGGGCTCTCTGGGCGTCGTCCACCTGAAAAGCAGCGTGGAGGAGAGCGGCGGGGAGCTTCAGCCGGAGGACCTGGAGGATGAGATCGAGCACTACACGGCTCTGCTGCGGGCGATAAGGGGCCTCCAGGACACCCTCGGCCTGGAGGCCCCGGAGCACCCCCCGACCGATGACCTTCCGCCCCTGGAGGAGATCGAGGAGGTCCTCGCCACCCTCGAGGAGAAGACCGAGGCCCAGCGGCAGGAGCTGCAGTCCATCGACGAGGCCCTCCGGGAGACCGAGGAGCTGATCGAGGAGCTGGAGCCGTTCGCAGGCGTGCGGTCGGCGCTGAACCGACTGGCGCAGTCGGAGTTTCTCTCGGTTACGGCGGGCGAGCTCGCCCCCGAGCGGATGGGAGCTCTCCGGCAGGCGCTTCCGCGGGGAGCGCTCGTCGTGGAACTCGGCCGGGAGGCCGAAGAAGAGCGATCCCGGCGCGTGCTCATCGTCTGCGGCCGCCGACGCCGGTTCGCCGTCGAGACGGCGCTCGAGGAGCAGGACTTCGAGGAGACCGAGGTGCCGGTCTGGGAAGAGCAGACGCCGGACGACGTCTACCGGCGGGCCGCCGGCAAGCTGAAGCACCTGCGGGAGCGACGCGAGGCGCTCTCCCGCTCCCTACGGGGTATCGGGGGGGCCTACGCTGACGTGCTGAGACGGGCCTACGGCAAGGTGGCACAGGAGCTGCACTTCGCTCGGGCCCGCCGCAACTTCGGCACCACGTGGTCCACGACGGTCATCTCGGGCTGGGTCCCCCGGGAACGGGCGGAGCAACTTCAGCAGACCCTGAGGGACGCCACCGAAGGCCACTGCGTGGTGCAGATCTCGGAGCCCACCCCTGAAGAGGTCGAACAGGGCGCCGTGCCCACGCGCGTGGATCACACCGCCCTGTTCGCACCGTTCGAGATGCTGGTCCGGGGCTACGGGGTACCCTCCTACGCGGAGATCGAGCCCACACTGATGCTGGGCGCGAGCTTCCTGCTGATGTTCGGCCTGATCTTCGGTGATCTGGGACACGGGCTGGTCCTGATCGGGGCAGGCTTCCTCGTGACGCGCGTCACTGCGACGGGCTCGGCGAAGAACGTGGGGCGGCTCATGGTCATGGCCGGTGTTGCCAGCGCCGTGTTCGGCACCTTCTTCCAGGGATCGTTCTTCGGCAAAGCGCTGCAGGAAATGGGGTTCCCGGCGACGGTGGGGTTCGAGCCGATGCGGTTCGAGGGCGCCGGCGCGTCGCCCGGGGAGCACGTGATGCGTTACCTTTTGCTGGCCGCCGCCGTGGGCGTGGTGCTCATCAGCCTGGGGGCGATTCTGAACGTGGTGAACCGCGTGCGCCACGGGGATATCGCGGGCGGCCTGCTCGGCCGCCACGGCGTGGTCGGGGTCATCTTCTACTGGGGAGCGCTGGGATGGGCCGTCAAGCTGGCCGTGGCCGGGGCGAGCCCGTCCGACCTGTGGCTCGGGGTGCCCCTCATAGGCGGGCCGCTCCTCCTGCTGGCCTTTCGCCAACCGGTGGCGGCACTGCTCAGGAGGAAGGGCCCCGCCTGGGAGGAGGGCCCCATCATGGGGTTCTTCCAGGGCCTGATCGAGGCGGGGGAGACCGTGATGGTGTACATGGCCAACACGTTCTCCTTCCTCCGCGTGGCCGCATTCGCTTTGAGCCACGCGGCTCTCTGCTTTACCATATTCGTCCTGGAGCGGCTCGTGAACGGGCTGCCCGGCGGGCCCCTCTGGTCCGCCATCGTGTTCATCGGGGGCACGGCGGTGATCATCGCCCTCGAGGGCATCATCGTTGCCATCCAGATTTTGCGCCTGGAGTACTACGAGTTTTTCACCAAGTTCTTCAGCGGCGAGGGCACGCAGTACGACCCGTTCACCGCGCGCCTCGACGCCGCAGAAGAGAGCTGAACCGTTTCTTCGTGCGGAGAGAGAGATGAACGTAAGGAGGAAGTACATCGGGCAGGTGCTGGTTCTGACGCTTTTGCTGGCGGCGTTCTGCGGCACGACCGGTATGGGCGCCGCGGTGGCCTTCGGCCAGGAGACACCGCAGGAAACCGCGCAGGTGACCTCGCAACAGACGACGGCCACCCGGTGGGACATCGCGACCGCCGTCGCCGTCGCTATCTCGCTGCCGTGCCTGGCGGCCGGCTACGCCGTCGGCAAGGTCGGCGCCGCCGCGCTGGGAGCCGCCAGTGAGAAGCCGGAGCTGCTCACCCGCAGCCTCCTGTTCGTGGCCCTGGCCGAAGGT
>JASFTU010000097.1:0-6881 GCA_050050635.1 Candidatus Brocadiaceae bacterium | reverse complement strand
CTTCGCCAGTTCCATCTTCAGGTCACTGATGACGGGGAAGTTGACCTCGACGCCTTTCATGTCCCTGTACTCGATCTTCTCCTTGATGGTGCGCAGCCATGCGATGTGGCTATAGGTGCTGTCGATGGAGAGACCGATCAACTGGCAGTTGAGCGCCTTGAACTCCTCTTCCATGCTCGCGAAGGTCATGAACTCCGTCGTACAGACCGGCGTGAAGTCCGCCGGGTGGGAGAACAGGATCACCCACTTGCCCCCGTAGTCCTCCGGGAAACGGATGGTCCCCTGGGTGGTCTCCGCCTCGAACGCCGCCGCCTTCTCACCTATCAATGGAAACCTGGCTTGCTCCTGACCCATGCTGCCTGCCTCCTCTCCTACGTGAGGATGGCAGAATGGGAATCTTCCCCCCCGAACTCCCCTGCGCCGACCTGTCCGTCCGGTGGGCCGTGCGATTTGGCAACCGCACAATCCCCGCCCCGTCGCCGGCGATGAAGCATCGTTCCCCCGCTGGGTCGCGCGCTGCAAGTGATCCGTGCCCTGCGTTCGAGGAGTAGTGCCGCCCCCCTCCGCTGCTTGCGTGCCCGGCGCGGGCAGCATAGCATGCCGCCTGTATCCGCAACCTGCTATCGCAAAGGGGGGGCGTGCTATGGAGCCTGTGAACTTGCTCAGGATCGTGGTGGTTGTGCTGGCTTGCCTCGGGGCACTGTCTCTCACCGTGCCGGGCCGCCCGCAGACGGCCACAGGGAGGGGAGCCCCGTACCCCGGCACGAGCCCCGAGAGCCTTGCGGAGCTGGAAGCGAAGCTCCAGGAAGCGCCGCAGGACCACGAGACCCTCTACGATCTGGCGGCCGCCTACTACTGGGGCGCGGGTGATCCCGACTCCGCCCAGCCGGTCTACGAGCGCCTGCTGCGCGTCAACCCGGAGCATTGGCTGGCGCACTACGACCTGGGCCATCTACTCAACACCAGAGGCCGTCACACGCAGGCGCTGCACCACTGGAAGCGCTTCCTGAAACTCCATCCTGAGCGCTCGGGCCAGGCGAATCGCGTCCGGGAGATGGTGTCCTGGTATGAGAGCCTGACGACGCAACGTGGAGAACCGGTGGCTTCGAAGGGCTGGGAGGTGGAAGGGGACACGGTCACGAACTCGATCGGGATGGTCTTTGTCCGGATTCCGGGCGGCGAGTCCACCATGGGCTACGCCGGGGGGAAGCACGACCAGAGACCCGAGCACGTGGTTGCGCTGGACCCATACTGGATGGGCAAGTACGGGGTGACTGCCGGCCAGTTCCGCAGATTCCTGCAGGAGTCGGGCTACCGGTCATACGCTCGATTCGTGCGTTCACCCGTCAACAAGTACTCGCGGACTGAGGACCATCCCGTTGTATTCCTCACCTGGCACGCCGCCACCGCCCTCACGGTGTGGCTCTCTTCCCGCGAAAGGGCTGTCTATAGCCTTCCGAGCGAGGCCGAGTGGGAATTGGCGGCGAGGGGGTCCGACGGCAGGACGAACCGCTGGGGTAATTCGAATGCCGAGCCCGGGAAACACGGGAACTTGGGCAGGTTCGACAGGATTACCCGCGCCGGCGAGCTGCCCACCGTGGAGGAAGTGGGTAGTTGCCCCGCCGGCGCATCCCCGTTCGGCTTGCTCGACATGGCGGGAAACGCCGACGAATGGTGCCTGGACTGGTACCACCCCGACTTCTACGGCAGTTCCCCGGAACGCAATCCCTTCGGCCCCGTCCACATGGAGGGTCGTGCGCACCGGGTCCTGAGGGGTGAAAACTGGCGGTTCAGACCCGGACGAACCCACGCCGTGCAGCGGAATCACTTCGATCGGACGGCTCCCTACGACTGCTTCGGTTTCCGCATCGTGAGGGAGCTGGACGCTGCAGAGAGGTGGGCAAGCAGGCTTCAGCCGGGAACGGAGCCCTACGGGAACGGGCCAGCCCCTGCCGCGTGCACTACCATGGAAGAAAGTCCACCCCTCGTGGAACTATAGTGACAGAGAAGGAGCCCGGCCCGCAAGCCATGCAGGAACCGCGTCTGAGCAGAACTGACGAAGAGCTGCTGGCTGCAGCCCGGACAGGAGACGAGGACGCGTTTCACGGGCTGATCGAGCGGCACGCTGAGCGGCTCTTCCGGTTGGCCTTCAGGCTCGTGAGCAACACCTCGGATGCGGAAGACGTGGTGCAGGAGACCTTCGTTGGCGCCTTCGAGGGAATGGGCGCATTCGAGGGACGATCGACTGTGAGGACGTGGCTCATCCGGATCCTGGTCCGGCAGGCCGCGCGGTGCCATCGGCGGCGCTCGCGCAGGAAGGCGGTGTCGCTGGAGGACGCCGGCGCTGCTGGCGGGCGCGAGTTGCGGGATGCCAGCCGGGGAGACATAGCGGGAGAAGCGAGGCGACGGATGGACGTCTCAGAGGCTCTCCGGATGCTGTCGCCCAAGCACCGGGAGGTGGTGGTCTTGCGGGAGTATGAAGGCATGTCCTATGCTGAGATGGCGGAGACGTTGAACGTGCCGCAGGGCACCGTGGAGTCACGTCTCTACCGGGCGAGACAGGAACTGAAGGCTTTGCTGCGGGACTACCTGCCGCCCCGGGCGGATCGTGGAGGAGACTGAGCATGGCCGAGTGCACCTACAGGAAGCGGTTGATGGCCTACCACGACGGTGAGCTGACGCCGGAGCGACGGCGGGAGCTGGAGGAGCACCTGAAGGACTGCCCCGCCTGTGCCGCCGAGCTGGAGGAGCTGCGGACGCTGTCCGGGGTGCTCGGCGAGGCCGAAGCTCCGACCATGCCGGAGGGCATGGTGGAGCGCCTGCGCGGCGCCGTGCCGGCCGCCCGCGAGCGCACCATAGTGCGGTTATGTCGGGCGGTTTCGCTTGCCGCAGCCGTCCTGCTCGTCGTCTGCGGCGGTTGGGTGTGGTATGAGACGGCGGAGGGGAGAGCTGCGCTGGCGGCCCCGCCGGCCTGGGAAGTGGCGGCGGTGACCCTTGACAACGACGTGGCCGGGGCCGGCCCGGGCGAGACGTTCGCGCTGTGGGCGGTCAACGATCTCTCACGGGAGAACGGACGGTGACCAGAACGAAGATCGCTCTGCTGTTGTCTTTCGCGATGGTGTTCGCCGCCGGCGTGGTCGTGGGGCACCTGGCTTGGCGTCGGTCGCCCCGTGACCGCCGCTCCTGGCTGGGGGAGGAGCTGAATCTCACCCCCGAGCAGCGCGAACAGATGCGGCAGATATGGTCGGAGGCCATGGGTGGCCTGGGAGCCGAGCGCTGGAGTCGGCGGCGTGCCCTGGCTGAAGAGCGAGAACAGGCCATAAGGGAACTGCTCAGCCCCGAACAACTGCAGGAATACGAAGGAATCCTCGGGGAGCACGAGCGGGCGCTCCAGGCTCTGGCCGAAGAGCGGGAGAAAGCGCTCAAAGAGGCCGTCGAACGCACCAAGCGGATACTCACCCCCGTACAGCGCGAGGAATACGAAGCGATGATGGATCGCGTCCGAGAGCGGGCCGCCCGACGCGGCAGGGGAGAGCCCGGCCGGCGCCCCCACCGGTGGGGCCCGCCCGGGCCGCCGCCCCCCGGCGCCCCTCCGCCGGGCGAGCAGGACTGAGCCTCCGGGGTCCGCGTAGCCCCACGCCCGTCCACCCTCCAACACGTTCAAAGCGTCCCCGCAACCCCGCCTTCCCGCGCGTGTCATGAAGCCGGTGGAGCTTCTCCGACCGGGCGATCCGCGCGTCGCCGCGCCCATCCCTGTAGGGACGTGCGGCGTCTCGCCCGACGTTCTGCCCGCCAAGGAAGAAAAGCATGGAAGAAATACACGGCCCGCGGGAACTATGTGAGTGGAGCGGACAGGCATGCGTTCGGCAGGGGCGGCGGTCGTCCCGGGGGCGCAGACGCTTTTCCCGACAGGGAGGAGAAGCCATGTCTCAGCGGAGACTTGTCGGCGCAACGGTGGTGCTGGCGCTGGCCGTGCTGGCCTGCGCGGGGATGGTCCTTGCCCAGGAACGCGGCGGCCCGCCCGGCCGGCCGATGGGCAGAGGAAGGTTCGATCCGGAACGTTTCCAACAGATGATGATGGAGCGCATGAGGGAAGCCCTGGGGGCCGGCGAGGAGGAATGGGAAGTCATCGGGCCCCGTCTTGAGAAGGTCATGGCCCTGCAGCGGGCAACACGCCCCGGGCGGGCCGCTATGGGCATGATGTTCGGCGGGCGGCGAGGCCGGCCAGGCGGAGGCGCGGAGGAGCGTGCACGCCCGGAAGAAGCTGAAGAGGAGCAGACGCCCCTCCAGGAGGCTTCCGACGATCTACAGACGGCCCTGGCCGACGAGAGCACACCCCCGGCGCAGGTCCAGCAGAAGCTGACCGCCTACCGCGCCGCGCGTGAGCAGGCCCTCCAGGAACTGGACAGGGCGCAGGAAAAGCTGCGCGAAGTGCTTTCGGTCCGTCAGGAAGCGCGCCTCGTGCTGATGGGCATGCTCGACTGACCACCTTGCCCCCAGCGACGCGGGGCGCCGTTCGTGCGCCCCGCCGTTTTCTCAGTGACCGGGAAGGCCAGGATGAAGGACCTGCTGGATACGATGGTCGAAGACGGCGTGCTGAACGAGGCAGCGTTGAGCCGCGTGCGCCGAATGCAGGCCGAAGGCGTGGGGCTGGACCAGGCCCTGACCGATGCGGGGCCCCCGCCGGAGGCCGTGCTGCCCTACCTGGCCGAGACCTTCGGCGTGCCCTACGTCGAGCCGGATAAGGCGTCGATAGATGGCAAACTGCTGCGGGAGTTTCCCGCGCGGTTGCTGCTCAAGCACGCTCTCCTACCCCTGCGGGAAGAGAACGGGGCCGTGCTGGTGGCCACCGGTCGCCTGTTCGACACCTCGGGTCTGGATGAGTTGCGCCTGGCGACCGGGCGGGAGCTGCTTCCCGCCCTGGCACCGGCGTCCGAGATCGTCCGCTGCGTCAGACAGCATCTGGGCGTGGGGGCGGACACGGTTCAGTCGCTGGTCTCCGACGCCGCCGACGCCGGCATACAGGTCGTCAGCGATACGGACGAGGCGGTGGACCTGACCGAGGGCGGGGAGGATGCCTCCATAATCCGCCTCGTCAACCAGGTCTTGACCGAGGCCATCGACCTGAGGGCCACCGACGTCCACTTCGAGCCCTTTGAGGACGAGCTCCGGGTGCGCTATCGCATCGACGGCGTCCTTCAGGAAGCGATCACCCCGCCGGAGGTGCGGCAGTTTCAGGCATCCATCGTCTCCCGCCTCAAGATCCTCAGTCGCCTCGACATCGCCGAGAAGCGCGTGCCCCAGGACGGGCGGATCAAGCTGATAATGGATGGGCGGGAAATCGACGTGCGCGTCTCGGTGATCCCGATGCTCCACGGGGAGGCGGTGGTGCTGCGACTGCTGGACCGCAGCGCGGCGTTGCTCGGCCTGGGCAGCCTGGGCATGTCGCGGGGCGATGAGGCGGCCCTGGAGCGCATCTGCGAACTGCCCCACGGCATCGTTCTGGTCACGGGGCCGACCGGTAGCGGAAAGACGACAACCCTCTACGCCGCTCTCTCGCGCATCAATGACGTCCAGCGCAAGATCATCACGATCGAGGACCCCATCGAGTATCACCTGCGGGGCATCAACCAGATACAGGTCGCCACCAAGGCGGGGTTGACTTTCGCCCGGGGGTTGCGTTCCGTCCTGCGGCACGACCCGGACGTGATCCTTGTGGGCGAAATCCGCGACATCGAGACGGCCGAGATCGCCGTTCAGGCCTCCCTGACCGGCCACCTGGTGTTCTCCACACTGCATACCAACGACGCCCCGGGCGCCGTGACACGCCTGGTGGACATGGGGGTGGAGCCGTACCTGGTGGCCTCATCGCTGGAAGCGGTCCTGGCCCAGCGCCTTGTGCGTCTCATCTGTCCTTCCTGCAGGGAAGCCTACCGCCCGGCCGAGCCGGAGGCGCTGGTGGCGACTTTCGGCCCGGACGTGCCTTCCGAGCTGTATCGCGGAGCGGGCTGCCGCGACTGTCGGGGCACGGGCTACCGCGGCCGGACGGGCGTCTTCGAGCTGATGCCTGTGGGCGAGCAGGTGCGCCGGCTCATCCTGCAGCGGGCGTCCACCGGCGAGATCCGCCGGCGAGCGCTGCAGGACGGCATGCTGAGCCTGCGGCAGGACGGCTGGCGGCACGTGCTGGCCGGCCGGACAACCGTGGAGGAAGTGCTCCGGGTGACCAGGGACGAACGCCTCCACGCCGACGGTCTGCTCCGGCTGGAGGAGCAATCCTGATGCCCGAGTTCGAGTACACAGCCGTGGATGCCGAGGGGCGCGAGGTGGTCGGCACGCTTGCGGCCGACTCGCGGGCGGCTGCCATTGACCGGGTGGTCGGCAGGTCTCTGCAGCCGGTCAAGGTCGATGAGGCCGCGCCGACTCCCGGCGGTCTGTTGCGCGGTCGGCCCGGACGCGTGCCCCGGGCGAGCGTGGACGCCTTCACGCGTGAACTGGCCAACCTGCTGGAGGCCGGCATTCCCCTCAACCGCGCGCTGAGCCTGCTGGCCGATGAGGCCGGCCGAGCCGCCGCCCGGCGCTGCTGGAAGAAGCTTCGTGACGACGTGGTCGGGGGCATGTCACTGGCCGATGCGATGGCGCGCTGGCCGCGTGTCTTCCCGCCCGTCTATGTTGCCATGGTCCGCGCCGCAGAGACCGGCGGATTCCTGGAGAAGGTGCTGGCCCAGATTGCGGACTTCCGCCAGCGCGAGCGGGACCTGAAGGGCCGGATAACCGCCGCCATGGTCTATCCTGCCGTTCTGGCGGGTCTGGCCGTGGTGGTCGTGGCGTTCCTGTTGACCTACTTCATCCCCCGCTTTGCGGCGGTTTTCGCCGAGTTCGGC
>JASFTU010000096.1:0-6885 GCA_050050635.1 Candidatus Brocadiaceae bacterium | reverse complement strand
TGGCATGTCCGTGGTCATCGCGGGGGACGCCACCATAACGCAGGAGTTCTGCCGCGATGGGCTGAGCTCCTTCGGCACGCCGACCGAACAGGAGAGGGAAACCGTGCGGGTGCTGAAGGCGATGGCTGACGCGATGGTTCCCGGGCACGACAACTGGTTCCTGTGCGGCGAGTAGTCGCAGGGGACGCACGTGGGACCGGTACCGGCGGGGTCACGCGGGGGGCGGATGCGGTGCCAGGTGGTGTGTCGAGGGGCCGACGGAACGCGGCGATCGAGGGGTCCGCTGGCCCTGCGGCGCTTCTTTCCGGGCAAATCCGCGGTTCTCGTTGCGGGGCCGTTGCGCAGGGCTTAGTATAGAACTGACTGGTCAGTTCCACGAACTCAGCGATGGATCACGCCCGGCGGCGGGCGCGTCTGGGGGATAAAGGCTCCACCCGGCCCGCTTGAGGGCGATTGTGCCCTATGGCCCATTCCGAAGTTACCACCACCGGCGAGAGCCCTGACGACCTGTACCTGGACCTGCAGCAGGAAGAGGCGGAGGGGGCCATGAGCGAGCTGCAACACCCCCTGCCGGACGATCTGGAACGAACCGTCCTGGAGATGCTGGAGCCGGCCGAGAGGGTCGTGTTTTCCTTCTCGGTGGACATGAACATCGCCGGCCGCTACGGGCGTCAGTGGCTGGTGTTGACCAACCGGCGGTGCATGACGTGGGACGAGACGGAAGAGGACTTCGAGGCGGGGCTGGCCTTTCCGCTGGAGGACCTGCAGGGGGTGCGCCTGCGCGAGATGACGGGCAACCAGGTGCTGCTGGTGGACGCGGGTGAGGGCTGGCAGCGGGTGCTGAGAGCCAGCAACATGACGGCCTGGAAGCTGAAGCCCGCGCGCCAGCTGCTGCAGGTGGTGAGCGAAGACGGGGCCGACGTGCTGGACGGGGGGGCGGACCTGGAGCTGTCCCTGCCGGAGCGGGACGTGTGCGAGAAGTGCGGCCGCGCGATCCACCCCCGCCTCGGCGTCTGCGTGGCCTGTATGAACAAGCGGCGCATCTTTCTGCGCATGGTCAGGCTGCTGAAGCCGTACGCACCGGTGGTTGCGTTGTGCCTGGGGCTGATGGCCGTGGCCAGGGTGCTTCACCTGGTGCCTCCGCTGGTTTCGAAGTGGATTACGAACCTGGTTTTCGTGGCGGCGGTGGGAGGGGACGTTCCGGCGGAGCACTTCTGGTATCAGTTCGGCGAGCCCGGTTCGGTCGAGCTTCTGCTGCTCTTCGGGGGCATCATGCTGGCCATGCTGTTGGTGCCTTCGGCCATTGACGCTCTGCGCAGCTACGCCAGTTCCTGGATTGGCAACCGCATCGTGGTGGACCTGAGCAACCGGACCTTTTCGCACATGATGCGGCTGAGTCTGTCGTTCTACCACCACGAGGAGACGGGGCGTGTGATGTCGCGCATCACGCGGGATGTCAACCGCGTGCATCGCTTCCTCAGCATGCGGCTCTTCAACCTGATCGGTGACGTTCTGCTGATCGTGCTGATCGTTAGTGCGATGCTGAAGCTTCAGTGGAAGCTGGCCGTGATCGTGCTGACGCCGATCCCGATCCTGGTGGTTGCCAGCGAGCTGGCGCGTCGCAAGGTGCACCGCATCTATCACATGCTGTGGCGTCGCTACGCGGCCATCAACCGGTTCCTCGGGGACGTGATCCCGGGCATCCGGGTGGTGAAGGCGTTCGCGCAGGCGCCGCGCGAGGTGGGGCGGTTCGAGGGGATCATGGACCGGGTCTTCACCCACGAGATGAGGGCCACCCGGGTGCAGGTGGTGCTTCGGCCGGTCTTCCGGCTGGCGACGGGTCTGGGGCAGCTTCTGGTGTTCGTGGTCGGGGGGCTGATGTTGATCCTGAAGAAGGCAGTCACCCTCGGCGACATCATGGCCTTCACGGGGTTGATGCACCGGTTCTACATGCCGGTGATGGACCTGGCGCGGGCGCTCCCGGAATTCGAGCGGGCGGCGACCAGTGCCGACCGGGTCTTCGAGGTACTGGACAGCGAGCCGGAGCTGGAAACGGAGGACCGCAAGACCGAGATGCCCAGGATCGAGGGACACGTGGAGTTCCGGAACGTGACCTTCGGCTACGAGCCCGATGAGCCGGTGCTCAAGGACATGAGCTTCGAGGTGGAGCCGGGCGAGATGATCGGCCTCGTCGGGCACTCCGGGGCCGGCAAGACGACCGTCATCAACCTGGTGTGCCACTTCTACAAGGTGGACGCGGGCAAGGTGCTGATCGACGGCCAGGACCTCTCTGAGGTGAAGGTGGAGAGCCTTCGGCGTCAGATCGGCATCGTCTCGCAGGAACCGTTCCTGTTCAGTGGCACCATCGGGGAGAACATCGCCTACAGCAAGCCGGACGCGACGCCGCTCGAGGTGATCGCCGCGGCGAAGGCGGCCAACGCGCACGATTTCATCGTGGAGTTCCCCGAGGGCTATGACACGCTGGTGGGCGAAAGGGGCATGCGGGTCAGCGGCGGCGAGCGCCAGCGCATCGCCATCGCCCGGGCTATCCTGAAGAACCCCCGCATACTGATCCTGGATGAAGCCACCGCGAGCGTGGACACTGAGACCGAGGAGAAGATCCAGCAGGCCCTGCGGCGCCTGATTGCCGGACGCACGACCTTCGCCATCGCGCACCGGCTGTCCACGCTGAAATACTCCAACCGCCTGCTTGTTCTGAAAGAGGGGCGGCTGATCGAGAAGGGAACGCACGAGGAGCTGACGGAGCTCGGGGGCGAGTACGCGCGGCTCTGCGAGAAGCAGAGCCAGCTCTCCGCTCTCACCGCGTGGTCGGAGTAGCAGAAGGAGGGAACCCATGACGGACGACGCACGGCCCGACGCCGGTGCCCCGCGTGCCGAGCAGCCGTTCGACCTGATGGAGACGCTGCACATCCTCGATCCGAACACGTTGGAAGTCGAGCGCAAGGAAGGGGGAGGGCTGATCGTACGCTCGTCGGAGTGCGGGGAACTCGACGGCGCGTCGGTTGAGCCCTGCTTCCCCATTACGGCCTTCGGCAGGTACCTGCTCCTGAAAAACGCCGAGGACGAGGAGATCGGCCTCATCGAGGATGTCGGAGAGCTGTCGGAGGCCTCTATGGAAGCCGTGGAGGCTGAACTCAGGGAGCAACACCTGATCCCCACGATCACGCGTGTGCGGGATATCTCCCGTGAGTTCCACGTCCCGGTCTGGGAAGTGGACACCGATCGCGGCCCGCGGCGTCTGGAGTTGAAGCGACGCAGGGACGTCCATCTCATGCGCGGGGGGCGGGTCTATATCCGGGACGCGGCCGGCAACGGGTACCTGATACCGGACCTCAAGGAGCTTGACCCCGCCAGCCGTCAGTTGGTGCACACGAACACGTGATCCCGCCACTCCCCTGCCCGGTCCTGCTCGTCGGCGACGCCCCCCAACCCCCTCCGGCTCGTGCGGGATGAGACGGAGCCACGCGTGGCGCATTTGCGGCGCGCACCCCGGGCCGGTATAGTTCCGTCCCCGTTCCTGTGAGGGATAGTCGTCAGGGTGTCTTCTCGTACCGGAGGGCCGAATGCGGCGCTTCTTTTCCGATGATAGTTTCTGGAATCAGCCGGTCGGGCCGAACCCGGAGATCGACCCCGATAGCGACCACTACCTGGGGCTGCTGGCCGGCGAGCATGGCGGTTCGTTCTGGATCAACCTGCTGGACTACACCGTGCCGGTTTATGAGGCTGATGAGAGCACCCCGCGCCGGACGGTTCACCAGATCCCCGTCGATGAGGAGGACTTCCTGCGCCGGAAGTGGGGTCAGCGTGAGCGTTGGTTCAGCCACGGTCCGAGCTTCGGGGAAGACGTACCCATCCCCGACCATGCCCGGCCCGATCCCGCCAGTGACAGGCACATGGCGGTGGTGGACTGGTGCAGCATGACGGCCTGGGACATGTGGTACTGCCGCCGACGGCCCGACGGCGAGTGGGAGTCGCACACCGGCATGGTGTATCCGCTGGACGGAAGCGGCGTGTGGAGTACCAGCGACTTCGACGTCCAGGACGGGGAGAGTATCCACTTCCACGGGCCGAGCCGGGCCGCCGGCGTGCCGGCCATTGCGGGCCTGATTATGCAGCATGAGATAGAGGAGGGAGTGATCCGGCACAAGCTGGCCTACGCCACGTGGCACAACGCATACAGGCGGTTCGCTCCGCCCGCCGCCTGGACGGATGGCTTCAACGACGACGGGTTGCCGGAAGGGGCGGTGATGCAAATCGATCCCTCACTGGACCCGGCGGAGTTCGATCTGTCGCCCGGGGCGGCGACGCTTTTCCGTGCGCTGCAGGAGTACGGCATGGTGAACGTGGACAACGCCCGTGCCAACACGCTCTACGGAGAGGGGCTGTACGGACATCCCGGGCGGAGCTGGGACGGACTGCTCTCGGAGGACGGCCTCAAGAAGGTGCCGCTGGAATGTTGCCGCGTCCTCAAGTTGGGCAAGATCATCCGCAAGGGCGACACGCGCCGTCAGCGGCATTGAGCCTGCCCGCAGCCCTCCCCGAAAGGGGTGTTCTCGCGCCCGATGTTGCCGTGGACACACGCTGGCCAGTATGCTGGGTACGAGCCGAATGAGTGGAGAAGTGAGACGTGAGTGTGGAAGCTGAACCTGCAGGGCAGGCGGAGGGAGCCCGGGGCGTGCGTGGCCGGGTATTCGACATCCAGCGCTTCTCGATCCACGATGGGCCGGGAATACGGACGACCGTGTTCCTGCAGGGCTGTCCTCTTCGCTGCGCCTGGTGTCACAACCCCGAGGGTGTACCGTCGGGGCCCCTGCTCGCCTACAGTCCGGACAGGTGCATTGGCTGCGGGTACTGCGTGGGCGTCTGCCCCCGTGATGCCCACCAGATGAGAGCAGGTCGCCATATACTGGACCGCGGGCGGTGCGTCGTCTGCGGGCAGTGCGCGGAGGGATGCCCCGCGGGGGCGCTGGAGGTGGTCGGACAGGAGATGACCGTGGAGGCCGTGCTTTCGGAGGTGGTGCGGGACCGGGCATTCTACGAGACGTCCGACGGAGGGATGACCCTGTCCGGCGGGGAGCCCACGCACCAGATCGAGTTCACCGCTGCTCTGCTGGAGGGCGGCAGGCAAGAGGGCCTGCACTGCTGCGTGGAGACCTGCGGCGCGTGCTCCTATGAGCGGCTGGCATGCATCCTCCCCACCGTCGATCTGTTCCTGTTCGACTGGAAGGAATCGGACCCGGACCGGCACGGCGAGCTGACAGGTATGCCGAACGCGCACATCCGAGATAATCTGCACAGACTCCACGCGGCGGGCGCCCTGATTCGTCTCCGCTGTCCGATTATCCCGGGTGTGAACGACCGCGACGATCACCTGCGTGGTATAGCTGAGCTTGCCCGCGCCCTCCCCCGCCTGGAGGGTGTCCAAATCCTCCCCTATCATCGTCTGGGTGAGGGCAAGCTGGAGCGCTTCGGGCTGGATGCAGACGGTCGCGTCGATGCGGAGGCACCGTCGCCCGAGGCAGTCCGAGGGTGGGTCGAAAGACTGGAGTCGCTGGGAGTGAACGTGCTGGACGCCGAGGGCTGACGCGCGCTGTCAATCTCCCCGGTGTGTCGCTTCCGAGAGTCGGTTGACGAGGTAGTCGCAGAATCGAAGCGGCGGCTCTCTTTCCTGCGCTTGCAGATATCCGGACAGCAGCTTCCGGTAGGTCGTCATCGGAACGTGCAGTGTGGTCCGTGGCATCAGCGGCACCGTGCCGGTCCGGTTGAACTGCTCCCCCACCCAGGCGGGTATCCGCACGGGCTCCGCGGGCGGGGCGCCATCCTCGAAGAAGAGCCGTTGCGCATTGGCGTGGAGAAACCGTGCGCGCGCCCCATCGTCGGGGCAGATCCCGATCCCGTCGATCCAGTGCTGCGCCTCCTGCACCGACTCGTTGCGCCAGAACAACACCGGGTATTCGCTACCCCACATGATGCGGTCCCAGGTGACGATTTCCACCACTTCCTCGACCCAGGGCAGCAGGTCCCGATGGGGATAGGGCTCGACGCTCCCCACCCCGCCGTGGCGCGAGAAGATGGCGTGGAACCGCTCGTGCGACAGCAGGTCCCGGAGTAACCGCGGGTCCTCAGCGGCTCGACCGACAGGTTGAGGGGTGAGGAAGTGAGGAGAGGCGATCCGACCGTCAGGGAAACGGTCCAGCCAGTCCAGGAGGATCCGGGTCACCTTCCCGTCCCTGTGGGGATTGATGGCGAACAGCCACAGCCCCCTCTCCCCCAGCTTCTGTAGGGCGGCAGCGTTCGCGCGGATCTCATCCGGCATGAAGCGCATCCCGCTGATCCCGATGCGCAGTTGGACGTCGGCCAGCGCGTTGCGCTGCTCCTCTGTGGCCCCGAATGGTATGCCCATGCACCGGATGCGCTCGCCCGCGACCTCCCGGGCGCGCTGCAACGCCGCGAGATCGGGTATGCCCGGTCCGAGGACGAGAATTCCCTTCTCGATGCCGTTGCGGTCGAAGACTCCAACAACTTCCTCGGCCGTGCCGAACCGGGGCACGCCCACGTGCGCGTAGGCGTCGATGAAGGCCTCCCCCACGGTCGTCTCCTCCTGTCGCTCAAGTCCGTCTGTCGGTGTCGTAGTAGCCGTAAAGCCTCCTGATGTCCACGCGCCCTTCACGATTACCGACAAGCTGCACGTTGGCCTCGACGTGCTCCACTGACCGCATCCCGACGACGGCAACGTCAACGAGCGGGTTGGAGAGGACGAACTGGATGAGCGCAGGGGTGTAGTCGAAGTCGTCCTCCGGTCGCACGGCGCGCATCCACTTCTGGAAGACGCCGGACGTGGTCGGCCGCATGGCGGTAATGCCC
>JASFTU010000095.1:0-6937 GCA_050050635.1 Candidatus Brocadiaceae bacterium | reverse complement strand
TCCTCCCGGTCGTCCATGGCGGGACGTTCCTCCAGCGGGCAGTTGCCTCGGCACAGCAGCTCGACTACCGGGCGGACCGCTACGAGGTGATCGTGGCGGGCCCACCGGGCGACGACGGGAGCCGACGGGTCGTGGAGGACGCCTTGGCGGGCGCCGGCTGTGAAATCCGATACGTACAATCCGCCGCGCCGGGCCGGGCGGCACAGCTCAACGCCGCCTGCGCGACGGCCCGCGGGCGGATGCTGGCCTTCTCCGACGACGACTGCACGTTCCCGCGTGACTGGCTTTCCGAGCTCAAGCAAGCAGTGGTCGCCAACGCAGAGGCGGCCGTCATCGGCGGAACCGACCGCCCGTCGGGTGAAGCCGTCTTCGACGTCGCCCTGGACTGGGTCCTCGACTCCTTCGCGGGGAGCGGTGGAGGGCGGGACGCCCGGCGGCACGGCGTCACGAAGTACTACCCCAGGCTCTGGAACATGGCACTCTCTCGCTCGATGGCCTCCATGCTGGGTGCGCAGCGGGGAGGAAATCCCCCGGCAGTGTTCGACGAGACCCTTCAGGTGCACGAAGATGTTGACGTCGTCCAGCGGGCAGAGGCGCTGGGCGGGGTGGTCCGGTTCGCGCCCGACGTGTGCGTCGTGCACGCCCGGGACACCACTTTCTGGGGGGCGGTGAGCAGGAACTTCCTCATGGCGCGTGCCGCGAGGACGCTGGGCGTCCACCGGCTGGCGCAGAGCTTCCTGAGTCTGGCCCTGATAGTAGCCCTCGGTCTGGGCGCCGCCGCCCTGTTCGTTCCGCCGTTGCGTGTGGCGGCGCTGGCTCTGTTTGGCCTGTACCTGATGTATCTTATGGCAAACGGTGTGCTGGCCTTCCGGGAGAAGCGCGTGCCGAGCATGTTCGTGGCGGTGCCGGTTTTGCTCGCCGCGTTGCACGCGGCCCGTGCGGCGGGCTACCTGTTCCCCATGCACGTCGAGCCACGGCGGAGGTAGAGCGCATGGATTGGCGACGGAAGCTCTCGGAAGGCAGGGCGGCATTGGGCATTGTGCACGGCAGCCGGGCTTTCGGCGGCCCCGTCCAGTTGAGCCTCGGCCTGAGCAACAGGTGCAACCTCCGCTGTGCGCATTGCTACTACTACTCGCCCCACGCCGACAGGCCGAACATGTCCCAGGTTCGGCGGGCCCAGCACCACGGGGAGCCTCTGCCCGATCCGGAGTCCATCAGAAGCTTCCAGCGGATGGATGCCGACGCGGAGCGCGTTCGCGCGGCTGTGCGCGAAGCGGCACGGATGGGCACGAGGCGGTTTCTGTTCACGGGCAACGGTGAGCCGCTCATGCACCCGGACGCCGTCGAGCTCATGGCCCTTGGCAAAGGCGCCGGCTCCTTCTGCGCCCTCAACACGAACGGCCACCTCCTGGATCGCGATGTCTGCGACGCGCTTGTGGCCATGGGGTTCGACGAACTGAGAGTGAACGCGCTGGCCGGCACACGCCGAACCTACGGGCAGACGCACAGTGGCGTCGCAGAAGCCGGATTCGACAGGCTCAAGGACAACCTGCTGTACCTGGCCGGGCTCAAGAAGGGAGCCGGGACGAGGCGGCCCCGGGTTGCCCTGGTGCAGGTGGTCATCGGGGCCAACCACGACGGGCTGCTCGACTTCGCCCGCTTTGCGGCAGAGGTGGGAGCCGAGGAGGTCCAGTACCGACCTTTCTTCGATACGGGCGACCCCCGCCTCTCCCGCCTGACGCCGACCGAGCAGCAGGCCGACCACGTCAGGGCCTCCCTGCCGGAGGCAAAGACGTACCTGGATTCCAGGGGCATCGCCGAAAACACGAGGTACTTCGCGTGGGTTTTCGGGCGCCAACTCGACACGACAGTCCTGTACCAGGCCATACCGTGTTACTACGGCTGGCTCATGTCGCGCCTGGACGTGGACGGCAACGTGTACTTCTGTTGTCGCTGCTACGACCCGTTGGGCAACGTAGAAGACCGCAGCTTCCGCGAGATCTGGCTGGGTGAGGGGTATCGTCGGGCACGCGCCCGGGCGGTAACGGTCCACCGCCGCGGCAGCCCCGTGGAGGGCTGTGACTGCTACAGCTGCGTGCACCACACGGCCAACTTCAGGGCCTACCGGGCGCTCCATCCCATACGGGGGAGGGAGGCCCGGCTGGAGCGGCTGGTCTGTGCCCGACCGGGCCAACGGCATGGGGCCGCATGAGCCCGGCGGCAGGGGAGGATCGGTGAGCTGGATGAGACCATGGGAGGCGGCCGCTCGGCTGCCGCGATTCCTGGTGAGGGGGGAACTGTCGTTCTGTTTCGACGATCTGCCCATGCGTGCCCGCGACCTGGACGTGCGCGCGAAGGCCAACCTGCTGCTCTGCGGGCTGGATATGTTGCTGCTCTCGTCACGGGCGTTCGGACTGCCCCCGGCCATCCAGATCGAGCCGACCAACCTGTGTAACCTCCGCTGCCCCCTGTGCCCGACGGGAGCCGGTCAGATGCAGCGCGGCAAGGGATGCATGTCCATGGCCACCTTCCGCAGGATCCTCGAGGAACTGGAGGGCGCGCTCCTGGTTGCTATCCTCTACGGATGGGGTGAACCTTTCCTGCATGACGGCCTGCCGGAGATGATAGAGGAATGCTCGGCTCGAGGGATTCTCACGGTGACCTCCACGAACGGTCACTTCATCCAGACCATGGACGAGGCCCTGCGGCTGGTGGATGCCGGCCTCACCGGCCTGATAGTGGCCATGGACGGCAGCACACAGGCCGCCTACGAGACCTACCGACGTTCCGGCGACCTCGACAGGGTCAAGCGTTGCGTTGCCATGGTGGAGCAGGCCAAGGCCCTTCGTCGTTCGCCGCATCCCTACACGAACCTGCGCGTCGTCGTCACGCGGGACAATGAGCACGAGCTTCCGCGTATCCAGCAGTTTGCCCGGGACAGCGGGGTCAACATGTTCTCGACGAAGAGCCTGGGGTGCCTCAGCCACAACGGCGAGTTCCGCGGCTACGAGGCCAGCGACCCGGGGCAGCGGCGATACGAGTACGACGGTTCAGGACGCCGCCGCCGGTCGCCTGTACGCTGTCCGTTCCCGTTCCGGCAGCCGACGGTCTTCTGGGACGGCACGGTGGTCGGCTGTGAGTTCGATTACAACCTGGAGGCCGCGTGGGGCAGGATCGGCGAACAGGACTTCAAGAGCATCTGGAACGGTGCGGCCGCACGGCGCCTGCGCCGCGACATGCGGCGCGGCGGGCCTCGCCGCGCGTTCTGTGGCCTGTGTCCGTACCAGGACCGCGTTAGCCGGGATGAGGTGCTCTGGTCCGTTGAACTCCGTCCTGCCGCGGAACGGCCCACCGGAGGTCGGGGAGGATAATCATGGCTGACCGGATGACACCGCGAGAACGCGTCCTCGCCGTCCTGAACGGGGAGCAGCCGGACGAAGTCCCGTTCACCGTCTACGAGTGCATGATCCCTCAGTGCGCCGTGGAGAGAGACCTTCGCAACGCCGGCCTGTGCATCGTGAACCGGCATCACGAGGGGTACACCTCGCAGACACCGAACTGCACCCGGGAAACGCGCCGCTACAGCGAGGAGGGCCGCCCGCGCGTGCGCACCGTTGTCCGTACTCCCGTCGGCGAGGTCTCCACCGTCACCGAACCGGCCGGAGACCGGGAGCCCTTCTTCACCTCCTGGACCCTGGAGCCCTACTTCAAGGGCCCCGAGGACTACGACGTGCTGCTCTACATGACCCGGGACAAGGTGTATCGCCCCGCCTACGAGGCCTTTGCACGTGCCGAACGCTGGATGGGAGAGGACGTGATCCTCAGGGCCAACGTCGGCTCGAACCCGCTCCATCGCATCATGGGCTGGATGGGCCTGGAGACGTTTGCGGTGGAGTGGCACGGGCGCCGGGCGCGCATCCTGGAGCTGGAGGCCGCCATGTGCGAGAACAAGCGGGAGGTCTTCCGCATCGTCGCCGGAGGTCCCATAACCCATGCCAACTTCGGCGGCAACATGGTGCCCGAGGTGATGGGGCTGGAGCGGATGGAGGAGTTCGTCCTGCCTCTTTGGGACGAGTGCGCCGAGGTCTTCCACGCCAATGGCAAGCTGCTGGGCAGCCACATGGATGGCAACAACCGCGCGTGGGCCGATCTGATCGCCGGGTCCCGACTCGACTACATCGAGGCGTTCACGCCCGCCCCGGACACGGACATGACGCTGGCCGAGGCGCTGGAGGCATGGCCGCGCAAGGTCCTCTGGGTCAACTTCCCCTCGTCGGTCCACGTGGCGGGTCGGGAGAAGGTGAGGGAAACGGCGCGGGAGATCGTGGAGCTGGGCCGCCGGACCAACCGGGTCATCCTCGGCATCACCGAGGACATACCGGCGGACCGCTGGCAGGATAACCTGCTGACCATCAGCGAGGCCATCAACGCCTGAAGCGACCGCCGGGCAGAGAAACCCCGCGCAGCACGGCGTCGGCGACGCGGGAATTGGGTTTGGTACCCCCTCGGGGACTCGAACCCCGGACCCGCGGATTAAGAATCCGCTGCTCTGCCGGCTGAGCTAAGGGGGTGCAGTGGCTCGACGAACCGGCGGGACCCGCCGACGTTCTCCTTATAGCCCCCGCTTCATCCCCTGTCAAGCAGAACCGGGCGGCGGAGGGTTGGCCGGACCGGCTGCTTGAAGAGCAGCGCGCCCTCTGCTATGCTCAAGAAGCCTCGCCGCAGATGCGGCGTCAGGGCCAGTTGTCAATGCAAGTCTAACTACATAAACGATTTGTGCTGCGTTCAACCTCCGGTGATGCTCGACGACATCAGGAACTTCTGCATAGTCGCCCATATAGACCACGGGAAGTCAACGCTGGCAGACCGCTTCCTGCAGCTCACTCACTCCGTGCCCGAGCGGGAGTTCCACGAGCTTATGCTCGATGACATGGAGCTCGAGCGTGAGCGCGGCATCACGATCAAGGCCAGCGCGGTGACGATGCTCCACAAAGTGCGGGGCGAGGAGTACCGGCTCAACCTCATCGATACCCCGGGGCACGTGGACTTCAGCTACGAGGTCTCCCGGAGCCTGAAGGCCTGCGAAGGGGCCATCCTGCTGGTGGATGCCAACCAGGGGATAGAGGCCCAGACGGTGGCGAACCTGGAGCTGGCGCGTGCCGAGGGACTGGCCATCGTGCCGGCCGTGACCAAGATAGATCTGCCGGACGCGCGGCCCATCGACGTGATGGCCGATATGGAACAGACCTTCCACATCGACCCGCAGGACGTGCTCGCCGTGAGCGGGAAGACGGGGGAGGGGGTGGAGCAACTTCTGGACGCGGTGGTCCGGCGCGTCCCGCCGCCGTCGGGCGAGCCGGAGGGGCCGCTCAGGTCACTGGTCTTCGACTCGTTCTACGACGAGTACCAGGGCGTGGTCGTGCTCGTACGGATCGTGGACGGGGAGGTCCGTGTCGGGCAGGAGATTACGATGCTCGGCTCGGGCCGGTCGTACGAGGTGAGCCGACTGGGCATCTTCAGGCCGGCTCCGAGCCCGGCCGACCGCCTGAGCGCCGGCCAGGTGGGCTACATTATGGCCGGGATCAAGAACATCCGTGACGTGCAGGTAGGCGATACGGTCACGCTCCGCGACAACCCGACCACCAGCCCCCTGCCGGGCTATACGGAGCCCAAGCCGATGGTTTTCTGCGGGCTGTTCCCGCAGGACAACGACGACCTTCCCACGTTGCGTTCGGCGCTGGACAGGCTTTCCCTTAATGACTCCTCCTTTGTTTACGAGCCGGAGACCTCTGACGCGCTGGGTTTCGGGTTGCGGTGCGGGTTCCTCGGCATGCTGCACATGGAAATAATCCGTGAGCGTCTGGAGCGGGAGAACGGCATCCCGATCATCCAGACCGCTCCGAACGTGACGTACGAGGTGCGTACGGTGGACGGTGAGACGCTCCGCGTGGACCGTCCCGCCGTGATCCCCCCCGAGGGGGAGATAGCGGAGATCCGGGAGCCCTGGGTCAAGATGAGCATCATCCTGCCCGCCCAGTACATCGGCAACGTCACCAAGCTGGCCGAGCACCGGCGCGGTCAGCACGTCCGAACGGAGTTCTTCGGCGAACAGCGGGCTATGTTGATCTATGAACTGCCGCTGGCGGAGGTGGTGTACGACTTCTTCGACCGTCTGAAGTCACTTACTCGCGGCTACGGGACCATGGACTACGAGCTTCTGGGCTACCGGGCCAGTGACCTCGTCAAGGTGAACGTGCTGGTCAACGGCCGACCGGTGGACGCGCTGTCCATCGTGTGCCATCGGGACCAGGCCGAGCGTCGAGGGCGCCGGATCGTGGAGCTTCTGCGGAAGAACATCGGGCGCCACCTGTTCCCCATCCCGCTGCAGGCTGCCATCGGCAGCCGGGTGATTGCCCGCGAGACGATCAGTGCCCGGCGCAAGGACGTCACCGCCAAGTGCTACGGCGGGGACATCACGCGGAAGCGGAAGCTGAGGGAGAAGCAGAAAGAGGGCAAGAAGCGCATGAAGTCGGTGGGAAGTGTGATCATTCCTCAGGAAGCGTTTCTGGCGGTTCTTGAAGCCGAGGACTGAACCGGGACCGCAACGGAGGACGAATTGCCAAGGAGTGCACGCCGGACAGAGGCGGAGGACAGCGCCTTCCGATCGGGCCCGCCGCGCGAGCGCACGCCGCTGCGGGACAACCTGGAGTCGATCGCTCTGGCCATCCTGCTGGTGTTGTGCGTGCGGCAGATGGTGGTGGAGGCCTTCCGCATCCGCCACGGCAGCATGGCGCCTACGCTCCTGGGAGAGCATCGCGAGATCCGCTGCCCGAACTGCGGCTGGGTCTTCTACGTCGGCAAGGACAAGGTGGGGCAGGACGGTGAAGTGGAGTGCCCGAACTGCCGCTACCACTGGCCCGGGGCCTCGCGCCTCAGT
>JASFTU010000094.1:0-6981 GCA_050050635.1 Candidatus Brocadiaceae bacterium | reverse complement strand
AGCAGGACACCTTCGGCGTCGCGCACTTCGCAGAGCCGGTCCGAGACCCGGAGGAAGCGCACCCGAGACACCACGGCGCCATCGCGCGAGAGCGTTAGCAGCGCCTCCCCCTCGCCGGAACCGGCCTCCAGGACCACCTTCGTGCCGTCCTCCGTCTCCTCGCAGGCGACCGGCAGCTTCGCCCCCAGCCAGTATTCGATCAGGTTGAGCACGACGGCGTCACCGACCATGGCGGTCTCGTAGACGGGAACGATGACGAAGACCCAGAACACCACGTTCCGCAGTATGCCCGTCGGCACTGCGCCGTTGATGCGATACACGTACCTCGTCAGGGGGAACTGACCGTAGCAGCTGATCAGGAGGGGCGAAACCAGGCCAACCAGGGCCAGTGCAATCCACCTCCGCATCCCGCTCAGCCTTGCCAGCAGTCCTCCGGCGACCCCGTCCATGGTGTGTCGTCCTCCCACCTTGAGCTACGAGATGGACACGTCCATCCGCGCCAAACAAAGAAGAGCTCCCGCCCCCTGGAGGGACGCGGGAGCCCCCGGTTCATGCCGCCTCGGTGTCTTAGAGTTCGACCGGCTCGCACAGGTTCCTGGCGTCCGCCGCGGCTCTGCCGCAAATGTGGCACACGTACTTGGCGCCCTTCGCCAGCCGAGCCACTTCGGCCATCCTCCTCTTCGCCGTCAGCTCACAGAGGTGGTTCGCATGGCCGGCGTGGTCCTCCGCCAGCTTGTGCTCGCCCACGGTCATCTTCCCACCTTCCTGCTTCGCCATCGCACTGCCCCCTAACGTGAGAGACCGGTAATGGTAGGGACCCCAATAGCCCCCCGTCATGCTCCAGTGTAAGGCGCCCTCGCCGGCCGGTCAAGCTGTTTCCGCTCCGTCCGCCTCGCGCAGGACAGGGGGTCGGCCCACAGCCGGCGACCGGCCACGAATCCCGCGCAGGGGCAGGCCCGCGCACCCGACCGCTCGGCCTGAGGAGACCCACCGCGGAGGCCGCAGAGGCCGAAGAGAACGGCGAAGGCGACCTCACAAAGGGAGCCTTCTCTGTGTTTCCCGCTTGCTCTCTGCGCCCTTGGCGGTGCATCCCTTGTGTTACGCGGTCCAGAGTACGTGCGGGCGACCTCAGGGGGTCGCCCCTACAGGCGAGAGGGAACACCCATCCGTCATAGGGGCAGGCCTCCGTGCCTGCCCGCCGGGCCCGGATTCCGGACAATCCGTCTTGACACCTGCGGAGCGGGACGGTAAAATACACTAAATAGGTGTAATTTATCTGATTGGACCGATGCCATGAAGCTGTCAACCCGAGTCCGGTACGGATCGAGGGCCATACTGGACCTGGCCCTCCACGGAAACGAAGGGCCGGTCCCCCTGGAAGTGTTGGCCCGGGAGCAACAGATCCCGGAGCGATACCTCTCAAAGATCATCCAGGACCTCCGCCGCAGCGGACTGATCCAGAGCGTTCGGGGGGCGGGCGGCGGATACCTGCTCAACCACCCCGCTTCCGAGATCACCATGCTGGACATCTGGGATGCCCTCGAAGGCCCCTTCTGCCCGGTCGAGTGCCTGGCGGAGTCGGCCTCCTGCGCGATGGAGGACGAGTGTGTCACCCGGGACGTGTGGGCCGAGCTGCAGGAGGAGATCAACAAGCTGCTCTGCTCGGTGACGCTCCGCGAACTGGTGTCCAGATACCGCGAGAAAACCGCGGTCGCAGAAGCCGGAGGGGGCAGCAGATGAGGATTGCCGACAGCATGACCGACCTGGTGGGCAACACTCCGCTCGTGCGCCTGGGGAAGGTCGCCGAGGAACTGCCCGGCAAGGTGGCGGCGAAGCTGGAGGCGTTCAACCCGCTCTCCAGCGTGAAGGACCGCATCGCGGTGTCGATGATCGACGCCGCAGAGGCCGAGGGCAGCATTCGGCGTGGCGCCACCATCATCGAGCCGACCAGCGGGAACACGGGAGTCGGCCTCGCCTTCGTCTGCGCGGCGAGGGGCTACCACCTCATACTCACCATGCCGGAGACCATGAGCGCGGAACGAAGGGCCCTGCTGAAGGCGCTCGGCGCAGAGCTTGTCCTCACCCCCGGCAAGGCCGGGATGGCCGGCGCCGTCCAGGAGGCCGAGAAGCTGCTCCGGCAGACCGCCGGTGCCTTCATGCCGCAGCAGTTCAAGAACCCGGCCAACCCCGGCGTGCACCGCCGCACGACGGCCGAGGAGATCTGGCGGGACACCGACGGCCTGCTCGACGTCTTCGTTGCCGGGGTCGGCACCGGGGGCACGATCACGGGCGTGGCCGATGTCCTCAAGGGGAGGAAGCCGGAACTCAGGGCGGTGGCGGTGGAGCCGGCCGCGTCGCCGGTGCTGTCCGGCGGCGATGCCGGGCCGCACAAGATACAGGGAATCGGCGCGGGCTTCGTCCCGGACGTGCTGGACACCTCCCTGATCGACGAGATCATCCGGGTCGCGGACGAGGACGCTGCCGAGATGGCTCGCCGACTGGCCCGGGAGGAAGGCATCCTGTGCGGCATATCTGCCGGCGCCGCCGCCTGCGCTGCCCTTCAGGTCGCCGAGCGCGCCGAGAACGCCGACAAGCTGATTGTCGTGCTGCTGCCGGACACCGGCGAGAGATACCTCAGCACAGGACTGTTCGAGCAAACGGATTGAGACGGGCGGGCGACCGACCGTACGGAAAGGAGTGTCGCGAAATGGCAGGTAACCTCGAGTTCGCCCCGGTGGGCGAGAAGGAGATCACCCGAGCGATCGTCACGCGGTTCGCACGGGAGTTCGCCGAGATGGCGGACAGTGACTGCATCGTGGTCGGCGGCGGCCCCAGTGGACTGGTGGCCGCCAGGGAGGTCGCCTCCCGGGGGCTGAAGACGCTGCTGATCGAACGGAACAACTACCTGGGCGGCGGATTCTGGCTGGGCGGCTACCTGATGAACAAGGTCACGGTGCGCGATCCGGCGCAGGCCGAGCTGGAGGAGCTGGGGGTGCCCTACGAGGCCGCAGGGGACGGACTGTACGTCGCCGACGGGCCCCATGCGTGCTCGAAGCTGATCGCCGCTGCATGCGACGCCGGCGTCAAGATCGCGAACATGACGGAGTTCGAGGACGTCGTGCTCGGCGAGCACGAGGCGGTTTGCGGGGCCGTGGTGAATTGGTCGCCGGTCGGCGCCCTGCCGCGGCAGTTGACCTGCGTCGATCCGGTGGCACTGGAATCCCGATTCGTCATCGACGCCACGGGGCACGATGCCTGCGTGGTGGGCCGGCTCGAGGAGCTCGGGCTGCTGGAGAGGGCGGGAACCGGCGCCATGTCGGTCCGGCGCTCCGAAGACATGGTCGTCTCCCACACGGGGCAGGTGCACTCGGGCCTCGTCGTCACGGGGATGGCCGTCAGCACCGTCTACGGGCTCCCCAGGATGGGCCCGACGTTCGGGGCTATGCTCGTGTCCGGTCGCCGGGCCGGCCGGCTGGTCGCAGATGCGCTTACCAGCCGGGGCGAGGCGGGGACGCCAGCGGTTGCCGGCGACGTGCCCGCCCACGCGTGAGCGGGGTAAAGGGGCCCGCAGACGGGCACCACAGTAAGGGGGGCTGAGAGAGTGAAGCGCGTATACATGGATCACAGCGCCACTACGCCGACGCGGCGAGAAGTCATCGATGCCATGGTGCCGTACTTCGGCGAGGAGTACGGCAACCCGTCCAGCGTGCACAGTGCTGGACAGAGGACCCGCGAGGTGGTCGAAGAGGCGCGCCGGAGCATCGCGCTGCAGCTCGGAGCGTCGCCCGACGAGATCGTCTTCACCTCCGGCGGCACCGAGAGTGACAACCTGGCCATAGGAGGCGTGGCCGCGGCGGGTGGGCCGGAGGGCCACGTCATCACTTCCGCCGTCGAGCACAAGGCGGTGCTCAAAGCCTGTGAAGTGCTGGAGAAGCGCGGACACGCGATCACCCGCCTGCCGGTCGATGAGTACGGCCGGGTGGACCCGGCCGACCTGCGTGACGCACTGCGCCCGGACACGGTGCTGGTCAGCATCATGACGGCCAATAATGAGGTCGGCACGATCCAGCCCGTGGCCGAACTGGCGGCGGTGGCCGCGGAGGTCTCCGTCCCGTTCCACACGGACGCCGTGCAGGCGGTCGGGAAGATCCCCGTGGACGTGGACGCGCTCGGGGTGGATCTGCTGTCCCTCTCGGCCCACAAATTCTACGGCCCGAAGGGAGTGGGCGCGCTGTACGTCCGGGCCGGAACGCGCATCGAACCCATGCAGGTCGGGGGGCACCACGAGGGGGGCCGGCGAGCGGGTACCGAGAACGTGCCGGGCATCGTGGGGATGGCGGAGGCGCTGCGGCTGGCCTGCGCCGAGATGTCGGACGAGGCGCAAAGGTTGCGCGCGCTGCGGGACCATCTGCAGGAGGGGCTGATGGAGGCCGTCGAGGACGTCCGGCTCAACGGCCACCCGACCGAGCGCCTCCCCCACCTGCTGAACCTGAGCTTCACGAACGTCGAGGGAGAGAGCATGCTGCTCAGCCTGGACGCCGTGGGCGTCTGCGTCTCCACGGGTTCGGCCTGTACAAGCGGCACGCTCGACCCCTCGCACGTGCTGATCGCGATGGGCATTCCGCCGGAAGTCGCCCACGGCAGCCTGCGGTTCTCCCTGGGCAGACAGAACACGCGGGAACAGGTCGAGTACGTGCTGCAGAAGCTGCCACCGATCGTCGAAAGATTGCGCCAGATGTCCCCACTCACCGGTGAATTGTCCCGATGAAGCAGAGCATTGAAGACAGGATAGCCGAACTCAGACGGCAGCGTGACGCCGTCATACTGGCCCACAACTACCAGATAGGCTCCGTGCAGAATCTGGCGGACCACGTGGGCGACTCGCTGGGACTGAGCAGGATCGCGGCACAGACCGACGCCGACGTGATCGTGTTCTGCGGCGTCTACTTCATGGCCGAGACGGCAGCGCTGCTGAACCCCGGGCGAACGGTGCTGATCCCGGACCCGGAAGCGGGCTGCCCGATGGCCGACATGACGACTCCCGAGAGGATCGACCAACTCCGAAGCGAGAACCCCGGCGCGGTGGTCGTCTGCTACGTCAACAGCACGGCGGAGGTCAAGGCGCACAGCGACATCTGCTGCACCTCCTCGAACGCGGAGCAGGTCGTGGAGTCGGTCCCGGAAGACCGGCCCGTCGTGTTCGTTCCGGATCAGTACCTGGGGCAGTTCGTCGCGCAGCAGACGGGACGGCAGATCATTCTGGACCGCGGCTACTGCCCCACACACGTGCGGATCCGTCCCGAAGGCATCGCGGAGCTGAAGCGCCTCTATCCTGAGGCCGAGGTGATCGTGCATCCAGAGTGCCGTCCCGAGGTGACGGCCATGGCCGACGTGGTGACCTCGACCGGTGGCATGGTGCGCCGCGCGCGGGAGAGCAGGGCGTCCGTTATGATCGTCGGGACGGAGGTGGGATTGCTCTACAGGCTTCGAGAGGAGAATCCTGAGAAGGAGTTTCTCACGGCAACCCCGGCCGCGGTGTGCGAGAATATGAAGAGAGTCACGCCCGAGAAGGTCCTCTGGGCGCTCCAGGAACTGGAGCACCGGGTCCGGGTGCCCGAGGGCGTGCGCGAGCCGGCCCGGCGAGCCATCGAGAGGATGCTCAGCATCGGCGTCCGGGAGGGGCGCACATCGGTGGCGGAAGCTTTGCAGAACTGAGGGAGTCCATGTGAAGGCTGAGCGCGACAGAGTGGTGGTCGGCATGTCCGGAGGCGTGGACTCGTCCATGGCCGCAGCCCTGCTGAAGGAACGGGGGCACCACGTGGTGGGAGTGCACCTGGAGCTGCCGGTCTTCGGTGAGCCCGACCAGCGGGCGGCGCGACGGGAGGTGCGACGCGTCAGCCGACATCTGGACATTCCCGTCCGTTTCGTGGACGCGGAGGACGAGTTCGAGCGCGAGGTGCTCGCGCACTTCGCGGACACCTACGCCGCCGGCCGGACGCCCAACCCCTGCGTGCGGTGCAATGCACGCGTCAAGTTCCGCAGCCTGTTGGCCGAGGCAGACCGCCTGGGGGCGCGCCGCGTGGCCACCGGGCACTACGCCGGCAAGGAAAACCGCGACGACGGGCGATGTGTGCTGACCGGGGGCGGCGCGAACGACCAGGCCTACTTCCTCTACGCCCTGTCGCAGGAGCAACTGCGGCGGGCTGCGTTCCCGTTGGCCGGGCTTGAGAAGGGCGAAGTGCGGCGCATGGCACGGGAACGGAGGCTGCCCGTCCACGGCAGGCCCGACAGCCAGGATCTGTGCTTCCTGGCGGACGGGCGGTACCGGGCATTCCTCAGGCGGAGGTGCCCCGGGGCGTTCCGGCCAGGGCCCGTCGTCCACGTGTCCGGTGAGCCACTCGGACGACACCGTGGCATCGGCGCCTACACCGTGGGGCAGCGACGGGGGATGGGCATAGCCCACACGGAGCCGCTCTACGTAGTGGCCATCCGACCCGAGGAGAACACCGTCGTCGTCGGCGAACGCGAACACCTCCTCAAGCGCGCCATGACAGTCTCCGACGTACGGTGGCAGGGCGTCAACGCACCGTCGGAGCCGCTGTCCGCCGTTGTGAAGATCCGCTACAATCACCCCGGTGGACGGGCGAGCATCTCGCCGGTGGACCAGGGGCGTGTCCGGGTGGAGTTCGGGGAGCCGCAGGAGGCCCCCTGTCCGGGACAGTCGGCCGTATTCTTCGACCAGGGCGTTCTGCTGGGCGGAGGCGTTATCCAGGACGTGATCGGCGAGTGAGAGACATGGCGGCAGGAACCAAGCAAGAGGCGAAGCTGGAAGACCTCCGGGGCATGCTGCGCGAGATGGGCTCAGTGCTGGTGGCCTTCTCGGGGGGAGTGGACAGCACGTTCCTGACGGCCGTGGCCCGGGAGGCCCTGGGCAGGCCGCGCGTCCTGGCGGCGACCGCGCAGTCGCCCACGTTCCCGGAA
>JASFTU010000093.1:0-7015 GCA_050050635.1 Candidatus Brocadiaceae bacterium | reverse complement strand
GAGCTCATCCAGCGCAAAACGCCTCTACCCCCTCACCGACGCGGTGCCCCACTTCTGGCGCGATGCCGTCTACGACCCCCACTCGTGCCCCAACGTGGATGAGATGCAGCGCACTGTCATCTTCCACAAGAGCGACGCGCGCCACACCGACGAAGACGTGGAGCAGACCATCGCCGGGTTCAACAAGGTGTGGGAGCACTACTTCGGCGACAGGTAGTTCGGCGCCGGCGACCCCGCCACCGCTGCGACCCCCGGGCTGTAACCTGGTCGGGGAGGTGAAGCCTGCCACGAGGGCGCAGTCACACCTCAGTAGGCCCAACTCAGACCGCAACCGGGCGAGTCGGTCCGGTTTTCTCTTTTCGTGGGCAACTGCCATGAAGCGCGCCGGAGTCCGAGGCGGATGTCTTCTCCCGTTCCTGCTTGGTCTGATGCTGGCAGATCATGCGTCGGCACAGGAGCCACAAGGAGCACCGGGCGGCCAGCCGGCCCGGCCCGCACAGAGCCACTTCGTCTTCACCCGGGCCATGTCCGGGACGTACCTGAAAACGCCGCAGGGCGAACGGCTCATCTCCTTCGCTCACGGTGACTATGTCCGCCCGAGGCTGCTCCCGGGGCAGAGCAAAGTCCTGCTCAACTCCCGCCGCGGCGGGCGGCCCGGCATCTGGATTGCGGACGTTGCGGAGGACAGTGAGGCCATCGTCGGCGCCGCGCGCGAGAGGCTCTGCGACGGCGATCAGGTCAGCGTCTCTCCCGATGGCCGCCTCATCGTCTTCCGGCGCGCGGGCCGTATCGTCCAGCGGGAGCTTTCCTCCGGCGCCGAGAAGATGGTCTCCCCCCGCGGGTGGCAGTCGTGCGCCTTCCCCAGCTTCCACCCCGACGGGCGTGTGCTCTTCGTTTCGGCCGATCGTGGGAGGCAGAGCGCCTGCCTTGCCGACCCACGGCGGCCCTCCTCGCCTCAGCTCCTGTTCGGTATCGAAGCACGAAGCACTCCCCGCTGCTCACCCGACGGACGGGCTATCGCGTACCAGAACGGAGCGCACATCTACCTGTTCGCGCTGGAGACGAAGTCCCATCAGCGCCTCACCTTCGCCGGGGGCGTCCAGAGCTGGCCCATGTGGAGCGCCGACGGAGAACGCCTCGCGTACCTGCAGTCGCCCTCGCCCCTCGATGGCCCCCGGCACGTCTACAGCATGAGGCTCGACGAGCCCACACAGGTCTCGCTCGTGGTGAGGGACGTAGAGCCTGGCCCGGACTGGAACGGCCTGGGGCTCCTCAGGGGCATACCCTCGACGCTGCCGGGCGGCCGCGTCGGCGTCTGGCAGCGTGACGGCGCTGCGCGTTCTGCCGGCGACGCCCGGGGGCCACTGAGCCTGGATGAGGGCTGGAGCCCCCTCCCTGCCGACGGGGCGGCAGCCAAGGGCGACGTCATCATCGACTGCGAATGGGGAGCACTGCACCTGTCCGCCGCCACCGGCAGCCTGCTCCTCATGCCCACCAGCGATCGCTCACTGGATCGAGCCGTCGAGATCTGCCTCGTCGATCGCCGCGGCAGGCAGGCGAGGCACATCGCATCAGTCAAGGTCGCCCCGCCCGGCGTTGACCGCGCATTGGTGACCGGCGTCTTCCGTGCCGACGGCGCGGGCGCCATCGAGGCGGCCATCTCGGTCTCGCGGACCGCGCCCGTCGTGCAGATCGCGCCAATGCGCAACCTCAGCGGGCTGGTCATCGAGAAGCCGCTGGAGCTCGCCGTCGTCCCGGACCGACTGGCGAACGATCTGCTGTACCTTCCGTCGCACTACGCGTCGCCCGCCGTTCCGCTGCCGCGCTCGGCCTTCGTACTTGGCATGGCCGCCGACAAGAGCGGGCTGCTCATGGTGGCGACCCCGTCGGGCGCGCAGCGCCTGTGGCTTCCCAGGGATGAGACCGGCGCCGCCTTCGCCGGCGTCGAGGCGCAGTGCGCCGACGGCAGCGTCGTGGTGTCCATGATTCCGGGCGGCGACCTCTGGCGCAGCACTGAGCTCAAGCCTGAGGCCGGCGGCAAGACCTGGCAGGCCATCTGGTCGAACGCCTTCCCGGCGCAGTGGCGTCTCGCCGCGCAGGGCGAGCGGCAGAACTTCGCCATCATGTCCACACTGGCCACTCCGACGCGGGAGTCCGGTATCGACCTGCAGGACAGCGCCGGGCTGACGATGCGGCCCAGTCACGCCATCATCTACCTCTACGGCCGCTCGCAGAACACGCCGCTGGACAGGACGACACCCATGGACGTCCTGCGCGACGCCCTGGGCATCGAGGCGACCGCAGCGTTGCTCGACATCGAGGGCGTCCGGACGTATCGTCACGCCGAGACGTGGGTGGCGTACAAGGACCCCCGAGTGGCGCTGGAGATACTGAGCTGGATCCGGCGCCGCGAGCGCCCCGGTGCACAGCAGAAGATCGACGACGTCTGCGGCGACATCCTCACTTCTCTGCAGGGGCTGGACATGCGACTCGCGGAGTACGAGGCCTTCGCCGCTGAGCTGCAGCGCATCCCCGGCCGGGGCCCGGCGGGGCCGTTCCGGGCGTTTGTAGACCGGGGACTCGCCCAGCTACGCGCGCAGTTGAGCGGGCGTTCCCTGACGCCCCGGGCGACCGTGGCCGCGCGGGCCCAGACGTTCAGGAGCAGTCGCAGCGGGTCGCTCCATGGCCTCAAGCAGGTCACCGAGGCTGCTCTGTCAGAGCGCCTGCACGCTCTATCCGCTCACCGCGAGTTTGCCCGGAGCGTCCGCGACGCGGCGGGCCTCGCCATTGGGCAACTGCTCGAGGCCCGGGACGTCTGCGGGCACGCCAGGGAGCTGTCCGGGCAAGTGCTGCGGAAGCGCTGCTACCTGGAGGGCGACTGGCGCGGCGAGCAGCCTCTCGGCGGGCCGGAGGTTCCGTATGACAAGATCACGGAACTCTAGCGTTTTCACTCTTCGCATGCGTGCCCTACCTCTGCTGGCGTTCCTCGGCATGGCGGCATGCGCGCAGGCGGCCCCCGTGTCGGTTCTGAACCAATGGGACGACGCGGGCCGCGTGTCCCTCGACAACGGCGAGTACAGCCTGATCTTCGCGAAAGACGATGTGTCCGCGCGGGTGTACCACCTCTCGAAGGCCCAGCCGGTCGAGGTGATGTCGCTCGCTCCCCGTGGCGCCGACGGAGAGACGGCCACCGGCGTCTCCTCGTGCAACGTGCTGGCGCCGGCGAGGAATGAGGCCCGCTGTCAGGTCGCCTTCTCCACCGAGACCGGCTCCATGGCGGCCATTTTCGGTCTCGACGACAGAGGCGCCATTCGGGTCCAGCCCGCGGAGAATCTACGCGCGGTGTCAGTCTCCGCCGCCTTCGCATACGGCGTCCTCCCCAGCAGGCACGTGGACGACAACATCTACAGCGCAACCGACTACCCGGGTCTCGTGCATCTGCACATCCCGTCCGAGAACCTCTTCGTCGGCCTGCTCGAGGGGCAGGGCCGCATCATCGCGTGCGCGTGGCCGACCGGGGAGCAATCGGTGAGGCTCGCTCTGGGGGGAGATGGGGACGAGCGCCGCATCGAGAGCATCGAGCTGACGCTGGCGGGCCGCGAGGCCTTCATCAACACCATCTCGGCTCCCGGGATCTGGCACGAGGTGGAGCTCACCCCCGCGTACGAGGAGCGAGACACCGCACTCGAGTGGCAGCCGCCCTTCGTGGCTCGCTGGAAGACCCAACTCTCCGAGCTCGGGACCCCCACCACATTCAGTCACCTGCACAGCAGACGAAGGCAGTGGCGGCCCACCATCGCCTACTACACGTACCCGTTCTTCTCCGAGGGCGGGAACGTCATCCTGCACCTGCACAAGAAGCTCTCCACCGAGGGCAACGCGCTCATCTACGCCCTCGAGGGCCACACGAACACGCCCTACTCCTTCGTGACGCGGAATCTCCCCCTGGCAGAGCAGAGGAAGATGCCCGAGCTCCGTCAGGTGGAGCACTACTACGTCCTCGATCCCGATCCCATCAAGGGCGGAGAGGTCATGGCCGCGCACTGCTCGGGCAGAGACCAGCTCAAGTACACGACGCTGACGGTCGGCGCATATCCGCGGGAGGTGCCCTTCCTGGACACGCACATCTCCGACCGCGTGCACGAGTGCCGGGTCATCCTCACCTACAGCATCCGGCGCTCCCTCGATTGCATGGACGCGCTCGACAAGCGCATAGAGGGCTGGCTGCAGGAGGAGGCCGACGACCCCGGGGTGTCGTCCTTCCTCCGCGCTGTGAGGGTGACCCTCACCGCCATGCGCGAGGACTACACCGGCCGGCTCGGGGGCGACACGCCCGAGGAGAAGATAAGGCACGTCGAGCGCATGGCCGTGCAGTTCCGGTCCACCATCCGCCAGAGCGCCGGACGAGAGCTCTGTCCGGAGATACTCTTCTACATCAACGAGCTCAACAGCATCATCAGCCTCGACGAGGACGAGGGCCGCAGGTTCGGCACGTGGGGGCGGAAGCTGTTCCAGCAGGCGGGCTACGCCTGCGTGGGCGAGCCGGGCGCCGTGCAGTACGCCGAGCAGGTGCGCGCGCACCTGCGCGAGCACCTCAAGGTGCGCCAGTACGAATCGCCCCGGACCTCCGGCTATGCTTCGGCCCTTGTTCGCGACTGACAGCGGCGGGGGCATCACAGGGCAACGGGAGACCAAACCATGGGGAGCCGCAGGGCAGTACTCATTCTCGCGTGTTTCGCTCTTTTCATCACGCTCTGGAGCACGGATACGGGCTCCGGGCAGGCGCCCCGTAAGGTCAAGACGAAGCTCGGGATCGAAATGGCCCTGATGCCCGCCGGCGAGTTCGTCATGGGCAGCGCGCAGGGCAGACCGGACGAGCAGCCCACGCGCGAAGTGAAGCTCTCCTCCTTCTACATTGACACCCACCTGGTGACGCAGGAACAGTACCAGACGCTGATGCGAGCGAATCCGTCCCGCTGGAAGGGCGCCAAGAACCCGGTGGAGCAGATCCGGTGGTCCGATGCGGTGCGGTATCTGAACGCCCGTTCCGAGGCCGAGGGCCTCGAGCCGTGCTACGATCTGAAGACGTGGAAGTGCGACTTCGGCGCCGGCGGCTACAGACTGCCGACGGAGGCCGAGTGGGAGTACGCCTGCCGCGCCGGCACGAAGACGAGGTACTTCTTCGGGGATGACGCGGGCAAGCTCGGCGCCTTCGCCTGGTACAAGGACAACTCAGGCAGCCGCCCGCGCCCGGTGGGGCAGAAGCTGCCCAATCCATGGGGCCTCCACGACATCTGCGGCAACGTCGCGGAATGGTGCAACGACCACTACCAGCCGGACGCCTACAAGAGCGGCTCTTCGAGCGACCCCAGAGGGCCCGCGGCCGGCAAGACGCGCGTGCTGCGCGGCGGGTCGTGGGATTCGACCGCGAGCCGGTGCACGAGCTCCTACCGCGACAAGAACCGCCCCGGCTACGCCGACGTGTGCTTTGGCTATGACGTGTACGGCTTCCGCGCCGTGCGGCGCGCCGGAGCCAGGTAGCGAGGGAACAGTGACGACAGCCGACCACCCCTACCGATGGCACACCAAGTTCGCCGCCCGCAGACCCGGGGCTCTGCTGACCATCGTGCCTATCCTCCTCGTCGTGCCTTTGGCGAGGCCCTCCTCGGCGGAGAACGCCGTGAGGGAGCGGAGCATTCGCATCTTCGACACCGTGACGCCATTCGGCGAGCAGATAACGCTCGACAGCATGCGGACATGGCGGACCGTTCCCACGGAAGCCGGCGCCCAGTACCATCCGGAGGGAGACCTGGTCGTACAGAACCAGCACCTGACGGCCGTACTCGTCTCCGAAACGGCCAAGCTCGTGCTGTATTCCGGCGCCGATCCCAAGAGGCCGCGGGTCGAGGTCAGGCCGACGGCCGCCACAGGTGCGCGGGCGATCACTGCATCGTGCCGGGTAGTGCGGCATACGGGCGAGCAGGCGGCCATAGCATGCCGCTTCGCAGGCAAGGATCTGCCGGAGGATTCACAGGCCACTTTCTCGTTCACGAAGGAACAGATCGTCCAGGTGCAGCCCGGTGGAAGCGCGCGGGGCGTCAGCCTCCGGGCCGACCTGAGCTTCGCCGTAGTACCCAGCCTGATCTCCGATGACCTGATAGTTGACCCACGCCGCTACCCTTCCGTCCCGGCGCTTCATCTTCCCTCCGAGAACCTCCTACTGGGCCTGGCCGAGGGCGGGGACAGCACACTCATCATCGCCTGGCCCGACGGCAGCCAGGAAGTGCGACTCAATCTCGACGCGAGAGCAGAGGGGAAGCGGCTCATTGGGTCGGTGGAGCTGGCGTTGGACGAGAAGCCCGTGTTTCTCGCCATGGTGGACGCTCCCGGCATCTGGCACGCCCAGGAGCTCCAGCCGTCGTACCTGGAGAAGGACGTGCGGATCGAATGGCGGAGGCCGTTCCCCGCACGATGGGCGACGCAGCTACTGGAGGACGAGGTGAAGACCACCTTCCCGTTCCTGGACTCCAGAAGGGACCGTCAATGGCGCGGCGGGCTGGGTTCGTACGTGTACCCCGTCTGGTTTGAGGGAGACGCTGCTCTCTATCGTCTGGGCAAGAAGATTCCCCCGCTCGGGGAATCCGTGGTGTACTTCCTCGAGAGGACCGCCGAAACGCCGACCTCGCTTCTCTCGCCCGTGGACGTCGTCGCGCGGTCACTGGCCCCGGACACATCGGAGCGCATACTGGACCTGGACGGCCGCCGGCTGCGGCCCGCCTACAGACTGGACTCCGTGGTCGGGCCGGCTACGTGTGCGGTTACTGGGAAGCTGACGCCCATCTTCGAGGACGGGAACGAGACGGCGCAGCGCAAGCGCGTGAGCGATGGCGTTCAGGACATGCTCGCGCATTTGAGCATCCTGACCGAACGGACCACAGAGTACCGGGCGTGGGCACAGGAGATGGGCCAGTTCCTACGCACGACGAAGGCCGACCATCCCGAGGCGGGGCCGTAT
>JASFTU010000092.1:0-7065 GCA_050050635.1 Candidatus Brocadiaceae bacterium | reverse complement strand
TGGGTGACGTGATCGTCACGCGCTCTCTGGAAGTCGAGCCGGAGCCCGGCATGAAGCTGCCCGACGGGATGCCCGCCGCGACCGTGAAGAACGTCCAACCGGACAGGATGCGGCCCCTCTTCCGGCGGGTGGACGTTGCGCCGAGGGTCAACCTGGACCGACTGGAGGAAGTGGAGATCCTGGTGCCCTCGGAGGGCGCTGCGGGCCCCGCAGAGCCGCTGGAGGGGGTCGGGAGATAAACGTTGCCTGGGCGGAGGTCTCAGCGCACGCCGCCGCAGCAGTGCTTGTACTTCTTCCCGCTGCCGCAGGGGCAGGGATCGTTCCGCCCGACTTTCTGCTCGACGCGGATGGGTTCGGCCGGCCTGCCGCCGCCGCCGGCCGAATCAGCGATCTCTTCCTGCTGACGGGCGTACTGGTCCACGTTGAACTCGTCGTGCCGCATCTCCGAGATCTGCCAGATGCCACTCACCTCGCGTCCGGTGCGCTCCTCGACCTCGACCCGGAAGAGCAGGTCCGTCACCTCATCGGCGATGTTCATCAGCATCTGCTCGAACATGGCCCCGCCCTCGCTCTTGTACTCGAGCTTGGGGTCCACCTGGGCGTAACCCCGCAGGCCGATGCCGCTCTTGAGCGCGTCCATCGCGTAGAGGTGATCCTTCCACTTCATGTCGATCGTGCGGAGAGCCAGGTAGCGGCCGAAATCCAGCAGGCCCTCGCGGCCCACCCGTTCGCATTTCTCCCCGAAGATCTCCCGGGCCCTCTGCACCAGGTAATCCTCCAGGTCGCCGGAAACTCCCCGGCAATCTTCGGGGATCTCGGCGGGCCGGCCGAACTTGCGCTCGAACCACTCCTCCAGGCCACCGAAGTCCCACTCCTCCGGGGAGAGCTTGGGGTTGACGTAGGTGTCCACCCCGTCCAGGACGGCGTCCTCCACGAGGGCGAGCAGCTCGTCCTCGACGTCGCGGCCCTCGACGAACTTCTGACGCCACGAGTAAACGCTCTTCCGCTGCTCGTCCATCACCTCGTCGTATTCGAGCACGTTCTTGCGGACGTCGAAGTTGTAGTCCTCCACCCGCTTCTGCGCCTTCTCGATCCAGCGGGTGACCATCTTGCTCTCGATGGCCATCCCGTCCTCCATACCCACCTTCTGCAGCCAGCTGCGCATGCTTTCGGGGGCGAAGATGCGCATCAGATCGTCCTCGAAGGAGACGAAGAACCGACTGCTGCCGGGGTCTCCCTGGCGTCCGGCGCGCCCGCGCAACTGGTTGTCCACCCGACGTGCCTCGTGCCGCTCGGTGCCCACGATGTGCAGGCCACCCATCGAGGGCACCCCGGGACCGAGCACGATGTCCACGCCGCGACCGGCCATGTTGGTCGCCAGCGTGACGTTGCCGGCCTGGCCGGCCTTGGCCACGATCTCCGCCTCGCGGGCCGCGTGCTCCGGCCGGGCGTTGAGCACCTCGTGCTCGATGCCCCTGCGGGCCAGCATTGTGCTCACCGTCTCGCTCTTCTCGATGCTGGTTGTGCCGACCAGCACGGGACGGCCCTCTTCGTGCTCGTCCTCGATCTCGTCCACCACCGCCCGCCACTTCTCCTTGCGGGTGCCGTAGACGACGTCCGGATGCTCCTTGCGGATCAGCGGCAGGTTGGTCGGTATGGCCACAACGGTGAGCCCGTAGATCTTGTGGAACTCGGCGCCCTCCGTCATGGCCGTGCCCGTCATACCGGCCAGCTTGTTGTAGAGGCGGAAGAAGTTCTGGTAGGTGATAGTGGCCTGCGTCTGGGTCTCTTCCCTCAGCTTCAGCCCTTCCTTCACCGTAACGGCCTGGTGGAGACCGTCCCCCCAGACGCGTCCCTCCATCAGGCGCCCGGTGAATTCGTCCACGATGACAACTTCGCCCTCTTTGACGATGTACTCGGTGTCCCGCTCGTAGAACTCATGGGCCCGCAGGGCGGTCTCCAGGAAGTGAGGCCACTCCATGGTCTCCTCGGTGCGGATGCTGTCCACGCCGAGCATCCTCTCGACCCGAGCCTCGCCCTCATCGGTCAGGTGGCAGGCCTGTTCCTTCTCCTTGACGATGTAGTCCTTCTCCCGTTCCAGGGAGCGGACGATGCTGTTGGCCTTGTAGTACTTCTCGGACTGCTGGGCGGCGGGGCCGCTGATGATCAGCGGCGTGCGGGCCTCGTCGATGAGGATGCTGTCGACCTCGTCGATGATGGCGTAGTTGAGGCCCGTGGTGAGCTGGACCTGGGTCTCGGGACTGTAGCGCATGTTGTCGCGCAGGTAGTCGAACCCGAACTCGCTGTTGGTCCCGTAGGTGATGTCACACTCGTAGGCGGCGCGCTTCTCGGCGGGGCCCTGGCCGGTCTGTATGGCGCCCGCCGTCAGTCCGAGCATGTTGTAGACGGGGCTCATCCACTCGCAGTCACGCCGCGCCAGGTAGTCGTTGACGGTGACGATGTGCACGCCGTCGCCCGCCAGAGCATTCAGGTAGGCCGCGAAGGTGGCGACCAGCGTCTTGCCCTCGCCGGTGACCATCTCCGCGATCATGCCGCGGTGCAGCGCAATGCCCCCGACCAGTTGCACGTCGAATGGGCGCATGGTGGGATACGGGCTGTCGGGGGCGGGCGTGACCAGTGCCCGGCGGGCCACCTCCCGCACGTTCGCGAAGGCCCGGGGCAGGATCTCATCCAGAACCCGCTGCTTCTCCTCGTAGGAGTCCAGGCCCCGCAGCCGCTCCCTGAACTTCCCGGTCAACTCGCGCAGCTCGGAGTCCGTCTTCCGTTGGAACTCCGGCTCCAGGGAGTTGATCCGGTCCACGAGCGGGTACATCTCGCGCAAAAGACGCTCGTTGGACGTCCCCAGCACGCTCTTGAAGGCGTTGCCAACCTTCTCCAGCAGGCCGCTGAGCATGTGCCTGACCACCCCTTTTCCTCACGCCGTGTGCGAACAATTCATTATAGGACAAATGGGGCCTGCTGTCCAAACCTGCCACGTCCCGGGGGGCCCGTAAGGCCCCGTTCGGAAGGCACTTTCAACCCTCCGGGCGGGCCGTATAGAATGCCTTGTCCGCACGTTGGGGAGAGGTGCAGTGTCCGAACCGAAGACAACTCTGCCGGCGGGCTGGAAGAGGCGCCCGTCCGGGCCTGCGCTCGTCGGCACGGCCCGTTGCATAAGCTACAACCTGAGCACGGTGCGCCGGGCGGTGACGACGTGCGTCGAGGAGCTGCCCGACCTGCAGGAGGCCCTGCTCCAGGCCGATAGCGTTCTTCTGAAACCCAACCTGCTCTCGAGCACCCGGGAGCCGGAGGAGCACGTCAACACCCACCCCGCCGTGGTTCGCGCCCTGGCCGAGCAGCTCATCGAGGAGTTCTCGTGCGAGGTGGCCATCGGGGACTCCTCCGGCTCGTTCACCCGCGGTTCGACGAGGCGGGCGCTGGAGCGCTCGCGGATGCTGGAGGTCGCCGGTGCGGTCGGGGCATGCATCTACAACGTGGACGCCCAGCCGCGGCACGTCGCTGTCCACCCCGGGTCCCGCATCTACCGGGAGATTCCACTGCCGGCCAACCTGGACCGTTTCGACCTCATCATCTCCGTCGCCAAGCTGAAGACGCACGTGCTGACCTACACCACGGGACCGGTGAAGAACATGCTGGGACTGGTGCCGGGGGGCGCCAAGAAGCAGGCCCACATGAAGGCACCGCATCCGGGCGAGTTCGCAACGCTCCTGTGCGACCTGTACGCCGCATTGCCCCGCGCGGTGGCCTTCGTGGACGGCATAGTCGGGATGGAAGGAAAAGGGCCGAGCAACGGCGGCCTGCGGCACATGGAGCTGCTGGCCGCCAGCACCGATCCGGTTGCCCTGGACAGCTTCTGCGCCGAGGCCATGGGCTTCGAACCCCTGCAGATACCGCTGCTGGCAGCGTGCCAGTCGAGGGAGCTGGGCGTGGCCGCCCGGGCCGAAATCCTCGCGCGGGGCGAACCGGCTGCCGCGTTCGCGCCGAAGGACTTCGCCAAACCACCCACCTACGCACAGAACCCGCTCGGCCGTCTCGTCCCCGCCTGGCTCCTGCGGAGCGCCATGCGCACCTTCAGCGTATGCTATGCAACCATTGACGAAGAGGCCTGTCGGGCCTGCGGGGAGTGCGCGCGGAACTGCCCCAGCAACGCCATCTCCCTCGACCGCAACGCGGACGCCTATCACGTGGATCGCCACCGGTGCACCAGTTGCTACTGCTGCGTGGAGGTCTGCCCCTACGACGCCGTCTCAGTGGAGCCGACGGGCATGACGAAGCTCGCCCGATGGCTGCGTTCGCCCTTCCGGGGAGGGTCGGACTGAGCCCCCCGACGGCCCCGGCCCTCAGGGCCGCGGCGCGGCGGACCGCGACCCATAGAACCGGTTCGCCAGGAAACACTCCGCGGTTGCCAGCAGCAGAGCCAGCAGGATGAGGTAAGGGGACAGCTCGCGCGCCCCCATGCCGGCCACCGAGGTCCCCCCGCCCACCGGACCATCGCCCACCAGCGCCACGCTGCCGGCCTGGATGGCCTCCTTGAGCCGCTCGAAGGGGACCTTCTCCAGGCGGCTCTCGATGCTCGCCGCGTTCACGGCGAAGCCCCCGACCCAGCGTTCGTCACGGCGCTGGAAGTCCAGCCGGTAGTAGCCCGGCTCATCCGTCTTCCAGTAGGTCAGCCGACCGGGCGTCGTGCCGGGCAGCAGACGCTCCGGGCCGGGGGCGCCCGGAGCCCTGACGCGGACGATCGTCGGCCACCGACCCGGCTCGAAGTGGATGGGCACGTGCGCCCCGACCGCGTAGCTCTCGATGCCGCGCCCCGTCCGGCCGGAGGCGTAGAGAACCAGCTCCCTGCAGAACGGCACGAACAGCGGCGTCCTGGCGAACAGCCCCCAGCGATCGTCCGCCGTCGAGGCAAAAACGGCCGTCCTGCCGACGCTCTCGGTCACCACCAGGCCGGGCAGCCCGGGCGCAAGGCTGATCAGCTCCCGGGCGGTCTCCCCGGGCTTCAGCCGACGGCAGCGCCAGAGGCGGGCCTGGCTGAGGCTGGCTCCGGACTGCTCGAGCGCCTCCACCAGCGGGTGCCCGGTCCGCACGGTCCGCAGTCCGAAGGGCCGATCGTCGGGCGCCACGACCGTCTCGCCCACCTCGACGCCGAGCACCTCCGCCGCCTCGGCGGAGCGATAGGCCTCGGCGGTCTCCGGGCCGCAGAAGACGACCAGTCCCCCGCCGCCGGCCACGTAGGCGCGCAGCCTCTGCCACGCCTCCGCACTGACCTCTTCCTCGCCGGCCATGGCCACCACGTCGAAGGGGCTCAACGTCAGCTCCCCGGACCCGGAGGCCGAGATGCTCCTGACGCGGAAGATGTCCCTTTCCGGGTCGGCCCAGGGATTGAGGGCCAGCCGGAGGAAGTAGGATGGAGATTCGGTGCCTCCGGCTCCTCCGCCGTCCAGGCAGAGCACCGTCACCTCCTGGGCCACCTCCACCGTGAACGTGCGCGCGTCGTCGGCGTCCAGGGAGTCGGGATTCAGGAATCCGGCCCTGCCCCAGTGGTGCCCGCCGTCTCTGAGCCGAACGGCCGCCCGCAGGAGTGTCTCCTCTCCCGCGCCGAGCCGGACCTCTTCTCTGTGGACCGTCTCGCCGTCGAACTCGAACGCCACCGTCCTGCTGACCGGTCCGCCGGAGGCCAGCACCCGCGCGGTCAGTCCCAGCGAAGCGCCCCGGAGGGTCGGTTGCCCCTCGTCCCGCAGCTCGACCACGGCGGCGTTGGTGGCCTCGTCGGTGGCGCAATCGACGACGTGCAGGTTCACCTCCGGGCCGAGCACGTGCGGCCCACTCTGGTAGCCTCGCCACGCGCCGGGCGTCATGTCGGTGAACAGGAAGATGTCGCGCCGGGAAGCTCCGACGGCCCGGAGCAGGTCGGCCGCCCGCTCCAGAGCGCGCCAGCATGAGTTCGCGCCCGTGCCGGCCCGGCTGCCGCGAACGCGACCAATCAGGTGCTCTGCATTGCGCTCCAGTTTCCCGGTGGGCCGGCTGGTGGTCATCATACCAACCGCAGCGCCGGCCGGCATCTCCTCGGCGAACTCCATAGCCCGGCTCCGGGCCACGTCGAACCAGCCGGTGTCCCCCACGGTGTAGCCCATGCTCAAGGAATCGTCGAGGATGAAGATGGCCGCCGGAGTGCCGGCGGGCTGCCCTTCCGCCGCCCCGGCGGCTCCGAGCAAGGGTCGGGCCACCAGCAGGGCGAAGAGCACGATCAGGCTCATCCGCAAAAGCAGCAGCAGCAACTGCTTGAGCCGGGTCCGGCGCGCGCTCCGCCGTCGGCTGCGGAGAATGAACCGCACGGCGGGGAACCGGACGGTCACAGGCTTGTGCCGGGAGAACAGGTGGATCAGCAGTGGCACCACGGCACCTGCGGCCAACCACAGCGCCCAGGGATGCAGGAACGTCAAGCGACCCATGGCTCAGAACCTGGCCTGCCTGGCCCTCAGAAACGAGAGCAGCACGCGGTCGAAGGAATCGGCGGTGTCAACCTGCACGAAGTCAATCTGGTCGTCCACGCACGCATCGCGGTAGCTTTCGATGAACTGCTCGACCTCCTCCCGATAGGCCGCGGCCACCGCGTCGGCGTCGGCCCGGACCGTCCGGGGGCTCTCGATATCCACGAAGCGGGTCGGCCCGGAGAAGGGGAAGGTCAGCTCGGCGTGGTCCAGCAGGTGGAAGCAGACAACGTCGTGTCCCCGGTATCTCATGTGGCGCAGCCCCTCGATGACGTCCTCCTGCTGCTCGTCCTCCGCCGGTATGAGGTCGCTGAAGAGGATGACCAGCCCCCGCTTGCGCAGCAGGTCGGCTGCCCGGTGCAGGCAATGGGAGAGATCCGAAGGCCGATGCCTCATCGACGAGGCCAGCACACCCAGGACGGCGGCCAGATGCGAGCGCTTGCTGTGCGGCGGCACCACGTTCGTCAGCTCGTCGTCGAAGGTCACCAGCCCCACGTTGTCCTGCTGATTGATCATCATGTAGCCGAGGGCGGCGGCCATGTATATGCCGTAC
>JASFTU010000091.1:0-7070 GCA_050050635.1 Candidatus Brocadiaceae bacterium | reverse complement strand
AGGCGGATGGGCCGTTCTTCAACAAGAGCACCGAGAAGGCGCGCATGGGCGATTTCATCCGTTTCCTTGCCGAGACGCAGCGCTCCTACTACGAGCAGCGCAGGAGTCGGATGCACTCTCTGGGCTGGCAGGGCGTGGCCGTCTCCACCGCCTGGCAGGCCGGCGGGCCCGCCGCCCAGGCGGCCAACCTGTGGGCCGACGATGCGATGGACGCCGTGTCCCGGCACACGTACGTGGGAGGCGGCGCCGGCGGGCACTACGTGGCGGAAGGCGCCGTCAACAACTCAACACACCTCGATCAGCCGGGGCAGGGCATCCTGGCCGGCTATTCGTACGGTTCCGACGGGCTGACCGTGCCGCTCTACCAGGTCGAGGACAAACCGGCCATAAAGACCGAGTGGAACCAGAACCCGCCCAACCAGTGGCGGGCGGAGATAGCGCCCCTGTATGCCTTCTACGGGATGGGGCTCCAGGGCTGGGACGGCTCGACACACTTCACGGGGGGCCGGCTCTGGATGGAGAACGGCTGGCCGGGCGCCGGCCGCGGACCCAGCTCCTACGTCAGCGAGACGCCGCTATACATGGGGCAGTTCCCCGCCCTGTCCTTTGCCGTCTACAACGGCCACATCCAGGAGGGGGAGCTGGCCGCCGCGCGCCGAATGGGCGTGGAGGCCATCTTCCAGGGCATCGACGTGCTGAGCCAGGATCTTGCTGGCGGCGGCTTCCCGGGCGAGTCCAGCCTCTACACCCCGCCCGAGGTGGGCGCGATCGGGCGACTGACGTTCAAGGCCGGGGACGGCCTGGAGGTCTCGGATTCGAGCAAGACGGACTGGGACCTCTACTGGGACCAGCCCAATGAAGTGATCACCAGCATGACCGGCGAACTTATCTGGGACTACGGCGACCGGGTCGTGACCGTTCGGGGCTCCAGGACGCAGGCCGTGATCGGCTTTGCCGGAGGGGGCCATTTCGACCTGCCCGGCGTTACCGTGGACGTGACCACGCCCTTCGTCAGCCTCCTGTTCACCCCGCTGGACAACGAGCCGCTCATCGAGTCGGAGCACATCCTGGTTACCGCGCTTGCCCAGGACAGGCAGATGGGGACGGAGTACAGCGGCGATGGGTCCGAGCTCCTCGAGCTCGGAGGGCCCCCGCTCCTGCTGCAGCCCGTCGAGGCGAGCATCACCTTCAAAGGGGCGGACCTGCTCTCAGCGCGGGTCGTGGACGTGCTCGGCGTTCCCACCGAGACGGACGTTGAGGCGGCAGGCAACACGATCACCATCGACGGCCGCTACCAGACTTACTACTACGAGGTCAGGCGCGAGCCCGCCAGGCCGCAGCCCGACCTGCGGGTGACCGATGTTTCCGGGCCGAGCCAGATGACAGTGGACGGGGCGGCGAGCGTTCCCGTGGCGCTGCAGAACGACGGGTCCGCCGCAAGTGGGGCGTTCGAGGTCGGCGTGTTCCTCAGCGCGGATGAGCAGTACGACGGGGGCGACCTGCTGGTGGCCAGCCAGGGCGTTTCGGCACTGCCGGCCGGGGGCTCGTGGTCGGAATCGGTTCCGGTGGACCTCGGCGCAGTCCCCGGGGCGCAAACCGGTTTCTACCACTGGATCGCGTGCGCTGACCATCTGGACGCCGTGGAGGAGTCCAACGAAGGGAACAACTGGCTCGCGGGGAACGGCGTCTCGGTGCAGCCCGAGCCCCTGCCCGACCTGACCATGGCGTCCGTGGACGGCCCGAGGCACGTGTATCTGGATGGCTCAGGCGAGGTGGCGGTCACCGTGGAGAACGCCGGAGAGGGGGATGCCGGCGCGAGCTCGCTCCGCCTCTTCCTCAGCTCGGACGGCCAGTACGGACCGGGCGACATCGAGCTCGGATCGCTCACTGTGCCCGGCATCGCAGGTGGTGACACGTGGTCCGGCTCCGTCCCGTTCGACCTGGGCGCGACCCCGGGCGAAGAGACCGGAGACTACTACTGGATCGCGTGTGTCGATCCCGACGACGCGGTTCAAGAGTCCGCCGAGGACAACAACTGGGACGCGGGGAATGCCGTGTACGTGGCCCTCAGCCACTCGTGGCGCAGCGGCCCCGTCCGCGTGACCATCTTCGACACCGCCGGTGCCGGGGCGGTTGACCCCGATGACTTCCAGGTGAAGTTCGGCAACGGTGGCGTGAAGGCCATCAAGCTGTCCGGCTCCCGCTCGATGGTCGGCCTGGGCGTCACCATCTCCGGCGCCTCGTCAGTCGGCTCGATCAAGGACGGGCGAAAGGGAGTCCCCGGCCAACTGGCATTCATCGCATCCGACGCATCGATCGGCAAGCTGAAGCTCAAGAGCGGTATGACGGGCTACGACCTGAACGCCGAGACGCTGGGGGGCCTGGCTTTCCCCGCCGACGTAGACGGCGACGGCCAGAGCGATGACGCCACGGCCATCTACTGCGAGGGCACCATCGGCAAGTTCCAGTTCGATGGCGGTGTGGGCGGGGACATCTACATCGGCGGCGGGGGCATCTCGCTGGGGAAAGCCAAGAACAACTCCGGCGGGTACCACGGTGACCTGGTAACGACGGGCGGTATCGGCAAGCTTCAACTGGGCGGCTCATTCGGCTCCAGCATCCGCACGGGCGGCTCGGTCGGCAAGTTCCAGCTGAAGGACGGTGCCTTCGGCGGCACCTTGATGGTGTCGGGGCACCTGGGCAAGCTGGACGTGAAAGGGGCCGACGTCCTCGCCGGAGCGCGAGTGCGGATCGGCGGCGAATTGGGCAAGCTCGGCATCAAAGGTTCGATCCGCGGCGCTGCGGGCCCGGACGGAACCGTGCAGATCCTGGCGGGGGCCATCGGCAAAGTGACCGTGAAGGGCAGTGTGCAGAACGCGCGCATCCTGGCCGGCGCCGACCTGGGCGAGGATTGGGCCGTCGGTGGCACGGGCGTGGACGCGGACACGTTCCGGCAGGGACGCCTCGATAAGATCTCCATCAAGGGCAGCGTGGCGGACAGCCTGATCGGGGCCGGGCTGACCTCCGGCGGGGCCGGGCTGGACCTGGACTGGCTCTCCGCGAACGAGACTTTCCTGGACGGTTCGGAGATCGGGAAAGTAAACATCAAGGGCAGCCTCACCTCCAGCGCCGCGACGGGCATGCCCTTCGGGATCGGCTCCTACCGTGTCGGCAAGGTGAAAGTGGGCCGCGACAGGGAGCACCCGCTCGTGGTCACGGAGGTCTGAGGAGCAGGCCCGGCGCCTGCGGTCATTCCTGCAGGGACTCGGGCATATCCCGCACGAAGGTCCCGATCTCGTCCCGCACCCTCCGGTAGTGGTCCAGGGCCTCCTCCTCACTCGTCGCGTCCGCCGCCAGGCGGGGAGGGTCCTCAAAACCCACGTGCACGATGCGCCCGCCGCCGGGGAAGACGGGGCAGTGCTCGCGGGCATGGTCGCAGACCGTAACCACGTAGTCGAACGCCACGTCCCTGACCTCGTCCACGTGCTTGGCCCGGTGCCCGGATATGTCCACGCCGGCTTCCGCCATCACCCGTACGGCGCGTCCGTCCAGCTTCTCCGGTTGTATGCCGGCCGAGAAGGGCTCGATGCTGTCGCCTTTCAGGTGGCGTGCCCAGCCCTCGGCCATCTGGCTGCGGCAGGAGTTGCCGGTGCACAAGAACAGAATCTTCGCCCTGTCGGCCATCTGTACGCTCCGTGTATCCCGCCGCTCGGCTGGATTATACTGTACGGCGACGGGGGCAAATGCTCGTTTCAGCGGGGGTCCTGCGCCATGACCATGGAACGGTACATCCGTCTCATCGCCGGCGGCTTCATCCTCCTCAGCCTGGCGCTCGGCTGGTGGGTCAGCCCGTGGTTCCTTCTGTTCACGGTGTTCGTGGGGGCGAACCTGTTCCAGTCCGCCCTGACCAACTGGTGTCTGATGGAGGACATCCTGGCGGCCTTCGGCGTCGAGAAGTGCACGCCCCAACAGCCGACGGAGCAGTAGCGCCCGCGGCCTCAGGCCGGGGCCCTGCCGAACCAGTCCTTCGTGCGCAGACAGATCTTCACCAGCATCAGCATTACCGGCACCTCGATCAGCACCCCCACCACCGTCGCCAGCGCCGCCCCCGAGGCGAGCCCGAACAGCATCGTCGCCGTCGCTATGGCCACCTCGAAGTGGTTGGACGCGCCGATCATCGCCGACGGCGCGGCGTCCTCATAGTCCAGCTTCAGCAGCTTCGAAAGCCCGTAGCCCAGCCAGAAGATCACGTTGGTCTGGATGAACAGCGGGATGGCAATCCAGAGGATGGTCAGGGGATTGGAGAGGATCACCTCGCCTTTGAAGCTGAACAGGAGCACCAGCGTGACGAGCAGCGCGACGATGGTGAGCGGCGTGAGCAGGTGCAGGAACTTCCGTTCGAACCAGTCCTGCCCCTTCGCTGAGACGATCCAGCGGCGGGACAGATAGCCCGCCACAAGGGGCAGAGCCACGTAGATGCCGATGGACATCACCAGGGCCTGCCACGGCACCGGCAGGCGTCCCACTCCCAGCAGGAAGCCCCCCAGTGGACCGTAGAGCACGAGCATGGTCAGCGAATTGATGGCCACCATCACCAGGGTGTGCCCGTCGTTACCCCGCGCCAGGTAGCCCCACACCAGCACCATCGCCGTGCACGGGGCGATGCCCAGCAGGATGCAGCCGGCCAGGTAGCTGCGCCACAGCGGCACGCGGAGCATCCGGACGCCCTGCCGCATGACCACCGTGCCGACGCCGTACTCCGCCCCCACGGGCAGGTCCAGTCCGAACGGCATCTTGACGTAGTCGATGGCTTCGGGGCCGATCAGGCCGCGCAACAGCACACCCAGGAACAGCGCGGAGACGGCGTACATGCTGAACGGCTTGACGGCCCAGTTGACGAACAGCGTCAGGCCCACCGGCCTGACGTTCTTGCCCGCCTTGAGCACCTCCCCGAAGTCGATCTTCACCATGATGGGATACATCATGAAGAACAGGCACACCGCGATGGGGATACTCACCACGGGCGCTTTGCCCACGTGGATGGCCAGGCCGTCCAGCCACTGCGCCACGCCGGGCGCCAGCTTGCCCAGCACGATGCCGGCCAGGATGCAGAGCACCACCCAGACGTAGAGGTACTTCTCGAAGAGACTCAGGCCCCTGCCGTCCCTCTGTCCCCTATCGGCCACGCCGCTCAATCGTCTCCTCCTTCGCAGCTTCCCCGGCCAAAGCAGCGCTCGGGCCTGGCCGCGGCTATGGAAAGGCTGACGACGTAATCGGCCGGATCGGTGCCCTCCGGGAACACGTCGGCCAGCTTACGGCTCGACCCCCGCTCGCAGGAGAGGGCGGCCTCGACGTAGGAGGCGTCCGGGACCAGCCGGATTGCCTTGAGCCCCGCTTCGGTGACCATCCGCCGGACATCCTCGATGAGCACCGCGCCGGCCACGCACCGGGTAAGCGCCGCGCTGGACTCCCTGACGGCATCCGGGAGGGGTTTCAGCAGCGCCAGATCGCTGACCGCCACCCGTCCGCCGGGCCGGAGCACCCGCGCCACCTCGCGCCAGACCTGCGGCTTGTCCGGCGAGAGGTTGATCACGCAGTTGGAGATCACTACGTCCACCGAGCAATCGGCCACCGGCAGGTGCTCGATCTCACCCAGACGGAACTCCACGTTATCCAGGCCCGTCCGCTCCCGGTAGGCGGCGATGCCGGCCCGGGCGCGGGCCACCATCTCCGGCGTCATGTCCACGCCGATGGCGTGCCCCGTGGAGCCGACTCTCTGGCCGGCGATGAACACGTCCAGCCCGCCTCCTGAGCCCAGGTCGAGAACGACCTCTCCGGCCTCCAGTGATGCCAGGGCGACGGGGTTTCCGCAGCTGAGCCCCATGCTGGCCCCCTCGGGCAGTTGCCGCAGGTCCCTCGCCTCGTAGCCCATCGCCTGCGCCAGCCGGGTCGCCGCGTCCCCACAGCAACTCGGGGCGGGCCCGCAGCAAGAATCCTCGCCGCGGGCGATGGCGGCGTAGGCCCTGCGCACTTCCTCCCGCTGCTGCGCTGGCGCGTCGCCCGATCTCGTTCTGTCTTTCATTGCCTGGCCTCGCTTCTGAGTAATCGTGCAATCGCCGGGCCTCGCGGCCCGGGCCGAAGAAAAAGACAGCCCCCACACAGGACAGATCGCCGGGCCCCCCTGCGCTTCCACGCTAAAGCTGCTTCAGCACCTCCCCCTCGGCCTCGACCCGCTCCCGCAGAACGTCGGAGACGCAGGAGAAGCACTCCAGCACGCACGGCGTCCGCAGGCTGTACATCATCCGCAGGCCGTCTTTGCGACACTCCAGCACCCCCGCGTGCAGCATGACGGCCAGGTGCCGGGAGACGTTGGAACGCCCGGCTCCCACCTGCTCGGCGATGTCACAGACGCACATCTCGCCGTCGCGCAGCAGGTTGGCGATGGCCAGCCGGATGGGATGGGCCAAAGCCTTCAGGATCTCCGCCTGCATCTCGTAGATTTTCCACTGCGTGTTGTCGATGCCCATGCCGGGCCCCCATGCGTGATTGTGTGATAAAACACTCACATAGTAACCCGACACCCCGCGCGTGTCAATGGAATGCCGAAAGGGAGGTGGGGCTCGCGGCGGCCGTGAGCCAGGGCGGGTCCTCGAAGCTCTTGTGCATCATCCGGACCTTTCCGGGGAAGACCGGACAGGCCTTCGGCGCAGCGTTGCAGACAGTCACCACGTAGTCGAAGCCCATGTCCACCAGGTCGCTGACGTGCTTGGAGCCGTGGCAGGAGATGTCTATCCCCGCCTCCGCCATGACCCTGACGGCCCGCGGGTCCAGCCCGTGCGGCTCGACCCCCGCCGAGTACGGTTCAATCTCATTTCCTCTGAGGTGGCGTGCCCAACCCTCGGCCATCTGCCTGCGGCAGGAGTTCCCGGTGCACAGGAACAGCCCCTTCAGCTTCCTCTCTGGCGTCGGCATAGCTCCCCCGGGTCGCACCGGGCGATCTCGTTCAGTTGTCGTTCGTCACGCCGGGCCTGGTCGGTGGCGCCAAAGGCTTCCAGGGCCCACTTCAGGGC
>JASFTU010000090.1:0-7099 GCA_050050635.1 Candidatus Brocadiaceae bacterium | reverse complement strand
ATACGGCAATGCCGGCTACTACGCGGGACTCTTTGCAGATACCCTCTACGGCTGCAGGGTGATTGCCGTCAGCGACAGTCGCGGCGGGATCATCAACCGGGACGGCCTGGATCCGGACGAGGTCGCACAGCATAAGGCCGAGACCGGTTCGGTGGTCGGCTTCCCGGGATCACAGCCGCTGTCGAATGAAGAGCTGCTCGTTCTCGACGCGGACATCCTGATCCCGGCTGCGCTGGAGAACGTCATCACTGAGAGCAACGCCGGCGAGGTCAGGGCGAGCATCGTGGCGGAGCTGGCGAACGGGCCGACGACCCCCGGGGCCGACGACATCCTCTACCGTAACGGTGTCCACGTGTTGCCGGACTTCCTGTGCAACGCCGGTGGCGTGACGGTCTCGTACTTCGAGATGGTCCAGAACTTCTCCATGTATTACTGGACCGAGGAGGAGGTGCACCAGAGGCTGGACGCCAAGCTGACGAGCGCCTACCACGCGGTGTTGGGGACTTCGAAGCAGCATGGCGTGAACATGCGTGAGGCGGCGTACGTGGTGGCAGTCCGAAGAGTGGCGGAGGCGATGAAGCTCCGTGGATGGGTCTGAAGCGCACCGCACGCCCGCGGGCCGCTGCATGTGGCGCCGCGGGCGTTCTGTGTACGGGCTGCCCTGAGCGGACATCGTGGAGCGTTGACGGATTTGGGGGCTTTCGGTAGCCTGAAGTTGTCGCAGGTACAGTGGAGAACATCATGGGCATCGAGTTCGTCAAGATGGCGGGAACCGGCAACGACTTCATCGTACTGGACAACCGCGACGGAGTCGTCGGCGAGGACCGCGCGGGCTTCGCTCAACGACATTGCCCCCGGCGGACGGCAGTCGGCGCGGATGGTGTGCTGCTCATCGAACCCGGCGGCGACGCGGACTTCCGCATGAGGATCTTCAATGCAGATGGCAGCGAGGCGGAGATGTGCGGCAACGGGGCCAGGTGCGCCGCACGCTTTGCGTTCGTGCGCGGCATCGCGGGTAGCGTCATGACGATGGAGACCATCGCCGGGGCCGTGACCGCCGAGGTGGCTGACGACACGGTTACGGTCGGCATGGGCGACGTCTCGCCCGTGGGGGAGGAGACGCTCGTCGAAGCGGAGGGCAGAACCTGGGTGGTTCATCCGGTGGAGGCCGGGGTGCCGCACGGCATCGTGTTCGTGGAGGACCTGGAGAACGCACCGGTCCACGTCGTGGGGCGTGCCATCCGTCTCCACCCGGCGTTCCAGCCGAGAGGCACCAACGTGGACTTCGTGCAGCCCGTCGGAGAACGTGCGATCGATATCCGGACGTACGAGCGGGGAGTCGAGGCCGAAACGCTCGCCTGCGGCACGGGAGCCATTGCCGCGGCGGTTGTCAGCAGCGCTCTGGGCCACGTCGAGGGCCCCCCCGTCAACGTGGGCGTTCGAGGCGGTCAGTTGGTCATTGACTTCCGTCGGGACGGCGCGGGGATCCGCGACGTGCGGCTCTCGGGGGACGCGCGTTTCATCTACCAGGGGCAGTTGCTTGAGTGACTCAGCAGGGGAGGTCCGACCGTGAGGGGGAGGAGCCGGCCTGGTCGCTGTGGAAGGTCTGCAGGACCCGGGGAAAACTGCGGCATAATCGGCGTGTACGGCTCCGCGAAGGCCGCCGATCTGGCATGTCTGGGCCTCTACTCGCTCCAGCACCGGGGCCAGGAATCGGCCGGCATCGTGGCAGCGGACGGCGTGAACATACAGAGCAAGAAGGGCCTCGGCCTGCTCTCGGAGGCGATCAGCAGCGATGATCTGGCGGAGCTTCCGGGTCACATTGCCATCGGTCACGTCCGCTACTCCACCACCGGCTCCGGACGCGTCCAGAATATCCAGCCCCTGGTGATAGAGTACGCGCGCGGGATCGTTGGCGTGGCGCACAACGGGAATCTGACGAACGCTCGGGCGTTGCGCCAGCAGTACGAGGCGAAGGGCTCGATATTCCAGACCTCGACCGACAGCGAGGTATTTGTCCACCTCCTGGCCGACCCCGCCAATGCGAACGCGCAGGACCCCCTGGTGGCCAGCCTTAAGCAGGTGCGCGGGGCCTACTCCCTGCTCATGCTGACGGCGGAGAGCCTCGTCGCGGTCCGTGACCCCTATGGTTTTCGGCCGCTTTGCCTCGGGAAGCTGGACGAAGGGTGGGTCGTGGCGAGTGAGACATGCGCGCTGGATCTGCTCGGCGCGACCTTCGTGCGGGACGTGGAGCCGGGAGAGATCGTCCGTTTCGACGAATCAGGACTGATGTCGGTGCGCTTCGCCGAGCAGGCAGAGCGGGCGCAGTGCGTGTTCGAGTACATATACTTCGCCCGACCCGACAGTGCCGTCTTCGGCGAGGTGGTGCACAACGTGCGGCTCCGCCTCGGGGCGAACGTGGCGGAAAGCCACCCGGCGGAGGCGGACATCGTGATCGCCATACCGGACTCGGGCAACTCCGCCGCCCTGGGCTATTCCCGTCGCGCCGGCCTCCCGCTGGATATGGGCTTCGTGCGGAACCACTACATCGGACGCACCTTCATCACCCCTGCGGCCGAGGCCAGGAGCAGTGACGTCAGAATCAAGCTGAACGTCATCCGAGACGTCGTACGCGGGAAGAGACTGGTGGTGGTGGACGATTCGATCGTACGGGGGACCACCTGCCGGGCCCGTGTGGCTACGCTGAGAGAGGCCGGAGCGGACGAAGTGCACCTGCGGATCAGCGCGCCTCCCATACGCCATCCCTGCTACTACGGCATCGACTTCCAGCACACCGACGAGCTGATCGCTGCCGACCAGTCGGTCGAGGAGATCAGGCAATTCGTCAACGTGGATAGCCTGGGTTACCAGACCGTAGAGGGACTGGTAGCTGCGCTGCCGGGAGCGGCGAACCGGTACTGCCTGGCCTGCTTCACCGGTGAGTACCCGGTCGTCCCTGAGGAAGAGATGGGCAAGCTCGCCCTGGAATCCCGCGACCGCTGAACTGACCGGCTCCTGCGTTCGCTCAATCCTTCACCATGCTCTTGCGCCACAACTGCGCACATGATACTATACTGCGCACTGACGGCTCGCCGTGGATGAACGCGAGGTGCGATATGAGTTCCAGGGCGGCGTTGAGCAGTGGGATTCCGGCCGTTGACAGGCTCCTGGGTGGTCTGGTGGCCGGTGACAATGTTGTGTGGGAGGTGGACTCCGGAGCGCCCGTGGATACATTCCTCCGCTGCTACGCGAGGGCTGGCGCGGGCGTGGGGTCGGTGGTGTTCCTCAGCTTCAATCGCTCTCCCCAGGCGATCTTCCGTAAGTACGGGAACCACATTCCGACGGAGAAGTTCGTTCTGGTGGATTGTTTCACCTCCGGGAAGGGGAACAGCGACCGCGTGTTCTCGGATTTCTACAGCGGTGAGTGGGATGGTCCCGAGACGTTCCGCACCGTCCGGGTAGCACAGGCGCGGGAGCCCGACAAGGTCGTGGACGCCCTGGAGGCTCTGGAGGGGGAACTCGACGGGAAGGCCTTCTACATCTTCGACAGCCTGACGGGTATGGCGGAGCTGTGGAGCGACGAGCAGGAGGCGCTCAGCTTTTTCACCTGCATGTGTCCCCGGCTCTACGACCTGGAGACGGTGGCGTACTGGGTCCTGGAGAAGGAGGCGCATTCGGAGCAGTTCCTGGCTGGACTGCGGCACGTCACCCAGGTGGTGATCGAGCTGGCCGTTGAGGACGGACGCCCGGCCTTCACCCTGCGGAAGGCGGAGGGTCGCCGTTCCTCCAAGATCGGCATCCCGCAGGCTCTCAGGATTCAGGGCGAGGAGGTCGAGTTCGCTCCGGGCTCGCGCGAGGAGCTGGAAGTGGCCGTCCTGAGCGAGGTGAGTGAGGCCGTCGGCGGCGCTCTGGACCTGGGCAGAGTACTGGAGCAAACCATGGACGTGCTGGCGCGTGAACTGGAGATGAAGCGGGGGACGCTGGTGCTCCTCGACAAGGCGTCGGGCAAGCTCAGAATAGCCGCGGCCCACGGCCTGGACGAGCAGGAGAAGGCGCGCGGGGAGTACGAGGTGGGGGAGGGCGTAACCGGCGAGGTCGTCAGGACGGGCAAGCCGGTTGCCGTGGCAGATATCAGCAAGGACGCCCGCTTCCTCAACCGGACCGGCGCGCGCAGCGACGACGCCGAGCACGGCAAGGTTTCCTTCGTCTGCGTCCCCCTGCGGGTGGACGGCGAGGTGATAGGGGCGATGAGTATCGACCGGCACTTCGCCGACGAGCAGACGCTCGCCCGCGACCAGCGACTGCTCCAGATTATTGCCTCCCTTGTCTCGCAGGCCATCAAGATCAACCGGATGGTGATGGTCGAGCGCGAGGAACTCATGGCAGAGAACCTTCGGCTCCGCAAGGACCTGAGCTCGAAGTACAAGCTGGGCAACATTGTCGCGGCCAGCGGGGCGATGCAGGACGTCGTCGCCACGGCCGGGGCGGTGGCCAGGAGCAATGCCACCGTGCTGATACGGGGCGAGACCGGCACCGGGAAGGAACTCATCGCCAGCGTACTGCACTACAACAGCGACCGGCCAAACGGGCCCTTCGTGAAGGTCAACTGCGGGGCGCTTGCCGAGGGGCTGCTCGAGAGTGAGCTGTTCGGGCACGTGGAGGGGGCCTTCACCGGCGCCGTGGCCGACCGCAAGGGGCGCTTTGAGCTGGCGCACGAGGGCACCATCTTCCTTGACGAAGTCGGCGCGATGAGCGAGAAACTGCAGGTCAAGCTTCTGCGCGTGCTGCAGGAGAAGCAGTTCGAGCGGGTCGGGGGCAGCGAGACGGTCGAGGTGGACGTGCGGGTCGTTGCTGCGACCAATCAGGACCTGGAGAAGCTCCTCGAGGAGGGAGCGTTCCGGGAAGACCTCTACTACCGCCTCAACGTCATCCCGATCTTCATCCCACCTCTGCGGGAGAGGCGTGAGGACATCCCCTTCCTCGTCGAGCATTTCCTGGACGAATACGGGCGGCAGTACGGCAAGGACGTCAGCAAGATGTCCCGCGAAGTGCTCGAGGCGCTGACCCGCTACCCGTGGCCGGGGAACGTGCGGGAGCTGGAGAGCTGCATCGAGCGGGCCGTGGTTCTGAGTGCGGATGGGGCAATCTCCATGGACCTGCTGCCGGTAAGCGTCCGCAGCTTCGCGGAAAGGGGGGCTGTCAGGGAACCGATCGGACGCCCGGGCGAAGTCATTCCTGCGCTGGTGCGCCGGATGAGGGAGGATGGCGCGGGGGTGGGAGGCAAACTGTACGACAGGGTCATCTCGCAGGTGGAGAAGGCGTTGATCCGCGTCGCCCTGGAATCCAACGACGGCGTCCAGACCCGTACGGCGCAGGAACTGGGCATCAGCCGGAACACTCTGCGGCGGAAGATGGACGAATACGGCCTCGCCGAAGCGTAGGGGGACGTGGCGCCGTGTGAGGTCACCGGGGCTATGCACGGGCGCAATCTGCTGCGCAGGGATTGTGCACTGCACAGCTTCTGCACACGCATCGACCTCTCCGCCGGAAGCCCCTTCGCATTCCGTCGATTGCCTAAGTGCTTGCACATTGCGGGCATAGGGCACCTGGCGCACCCACTCGGATCGGCGGATGGGGACTGGCACCGTTCTTGCAAATATACTCGCGGACAGTGAAAGTGTGTACCTGAAATGCGCATCCCGCCGGCCTGGCGACCGGGGACAGGCTCTGTGATGGCGGGGGCCTCAGTGGCAGGCCCCGGGTGGCTGGACACCGAGGAGGAGTGTCGATGACTTTGCAGCGACCCAATGCAGACGAGGCGACCCAGACGCGAAACAGATCCAGGGACGTGACACCGGCTTCGGGGGTTTGCTCGCGCTGTGTGGACGGCTGCACGGGCACGTGCGAGGCCTGGACCGCGTCGTTCCGCGGCAGAGAGGTGTTGTACCCGCGGCCCTTCGGGGAGATGACTGCAGGCGCGGACAAGGACTACCCGGTGGACTACTCACACCTGAACATCTGCGGGTACGCGCTCGGGGCGAAGGGGTTGCCGGAAGGAGAGACGGGCGGGCCGGACAACACGCTCTTCCCCATGGTGGACACCGAGACCGAGTACGGCACCGAGCACAGAGTGCGGATGCGGGTGCCGCTCTTCACGGGAGCTTTGGGCTCAACAGATATCGCGCAGAAGAACTGGGAGCACTTCGCCGCCGGCGCCGCCATATCCGGCATCACGCTGGTCTGCGGGGAAAACGTCTGCGGCGTCGATCCGGAGGCGGAGTTCGGTGCCGACGGGAAAGTGGTGGAAAGCCCGGAGATGCGCCGACGCGTCGAGACCTACGAGCGCTGGTCCGAAGGCTACGGGGATCTGGTTGTCCAGCTCAATGTGGAGGACACGCGGTTCGGCGTGGCCGAATACGTGGTTCAGGAACTCGGTGTGGAGACGGTCGAGCTGAAGTGGGGCCAGGGCGCCAAGTGCATCGGCGGTGAGATCCAGGTGGACACACTGGACCGGGCGCTGGAGTTGCGGGAGCGCGGCTACCTGGTAACGCCGGATCCCGCGGACCCCGGCGAGCAGGCTGCGTTCCGGGACGGAGCCCTGAGGCATTTCGAGCGGCATTCACGGCTCGGCTTCGTCGACGAGCAGGGCTTCCACAGGGAAGTGGAGCGGATCCGCTCTCTGGGCGCGAAGCGCGTCACGCTCAAGACGGGGGCCTACCCCATGCGCGAGCTGGCCATGGCCCTGAAGTGGTCCTCGGATGCAGGCATCGACCTGGTCACCATTGACGGCGCCCCCGGCGGAACGGGGATGAGCCCCTGGCGGATGATGAACGAGTGGGGCGTGCCCACATTCTACCTGCAGTGCATGACTTACGAGCTCTGCCGGAAGCTGGACGAGCAGGGGGCGCACGTCCCGGACATTGCGATGGCCGGAGGCTTCTCCACCGAGGACCATATCTTCAAGGTTCTCGCGATGGGAGCGCCCTATACCCGGGCGGTCTGTATGGGTCGGGCGCTGATGATCCCCGGCATGGTGGGACGTAACACCGAGGAGTGGCTGGCGGAGGGCAAACTGCCGAAGACGGTCAGCCAGTACGGG